>JANQTT010000038.1 GCA_030731565.1 Rickettsiaceae bacterium
ATATATAGCAATTGACTGACCCACAAGTATGGGTACGATAATTATTAAAACAAATCTAGTTAGTAAAGTTTTTGGGAAAAAACGTTTTTTTAATTTATTATGTATAGAGAACATAACCCTTATTTCTAATGGTTTTTAGATATTGCGGATTCTTTGGGTCTGATTCTATTTTATTTCGTAGCCTGACTACTTGAACATCAACTGACCTTAAATTTAGCCCTCCTAATTTTCCTGATAGCTCTTCTCTGGAGATAGCATCATTATTTGCTGAAATTAAAGCATCAAGCAATTTTTCTTCAGCTGAGCTGAGTTTAACATTTATATTATTTTGAATAAATTCTTTTGTTATTAAATTATAGCTATTATTTCCAAAGCGAATTAGCTGCTGCTCTTTTTTATAAAGATTGTGAGAATTTATTAGATTGTTTATTCGAATTAATAATTCTCTTGGTTCAAAAGGTTTTGTCAAATAGTCATTAGCTCCAGATTCTAGCCCTTTTACACGATCTTCAGGTTCAGATAAAGCGGTTAGCATCACGATTGGCATTGTGCTGCCGCTTTCTTTAATTTTAACTGCGAACTCAA
Source organism: Rickettsiaceae bacterium (assembly GCA_030731565.1). Lineage (GTDB taxonomy): Bacteria > Pseudomonadota > Alphaproteobacteria > Rickettsiales > Rickettsiaceae > Megaera_A. The sequence continues at coordinate 586 of JANQTT010000038.1, forward strand.
GGCCAGTTATTTCTGGCATCATAACGTCAAGTATAATAAGGTCATAATTGAAATTATTAAGTAGTTCTAATGCTTCATTAGCTGATGTGCTTATAGACACTAAAAAACCCTCTTGAGAAAGAAATTTCTTCAAAAGTTTTAGTATTCTGTTATCATCATCAACAACAAGGATATGAGGTTCATTACTCATAATATTATTTTATTAATATTGAAAATAAGTTTCAATGAACAATATAAACTTTATTTGAGTTGTTTACTAGTCCTTTATTTCGCATAGTATATAGTAATTGGGTTGTATCTAATTTATTGTATTTTTAAATTCAAAAAAAAATAAAAAATGGATTTTAATATATCAAAAAAGTTATCGGATTATATATGGATTAACGGAGAAATGGTTCCGTGGAACGATGCATATATTCATGTATTAACTCATAGTCTTCACTATTCAGGCGCGGTATTCGAAGGAATAAGAGCTTACGATGGAAAAATATTCAAGCTAATAGAACATAGTTGCCGATTAATTAAATCTGCTACTGCAATGCACCTAAAAGTAAATTATTCTGTAGATGAAATTAGTCAGGCAACAAAAGATGTCTTGAAAAAGAATAACCTAAAAAATGCTTATATTAGGCCTTTAATATGGAGAGGCGCAGAATCACTGGGAGCTTACAATCCAGTTTTAACAACTAATTTATTAATTCTAGTTCAGGAATCAAACCAGCCCTTTAAAAATGGGATTAGGCTGGTTGTAACGCCATGGAGAAAAGTAGGGGAAGATGCTATGCCTCCTCAAAGTAAATCTTCAGCTCATTATGCAATGCTTTCTATTTCCCAGAAAATGGCTCAAGACGAAGGTTATGATGATTGTTTAATACTTGACAGATTCGATGATATTGCTGAATGCAGTACTACAAATATTTTCTTTGGTCGGGAAGGTGAGCTTGTTACTCCAATTGCGGATAGATTCCTGAATGGTATTACTCGTCAAACAGTTATTGAAATCGCTAGGAGCATGGGTATAAAAGTAAGAGAAAAAAGGCTAATGCTAGAAGATATTGCGCAGTATGATGCATGCTTTTCTACGGGCACTTCGGCCGAAATTCGTGGTATATCCGAGATTAATACAGGCGAAGGACGGCATTTAAATTTTCCTAATGATGCCTTAGTGGGCAAATTGCAACTTGAATACGGAAAATTAGTAGGCAAAAAATTATGATTTTAAATATTTTTGATGGCACGATCACAGCGTTAATAACGCCTTTTTTTCAAGGAGAAATTGATTTTAAGTCATTGAAGGCTTTAATAGATAGACAAATAAAGTCAGGTATTAATGGAATAGTAATTGGTGGCTCTACTGGGGAAGGAAGTTGCCTTAACGAAGAACAATATTTTAAATTAGTTGAAGTTGCTTCTGAATATGCTGCCAATAGAATAAATATATTTGCTGGAATGACGGCAGTTAGTACTAACGAAGCGCTTATTAAGCTAAATAAATTATCAAATTTTTCTATAAACGGTATAATGTGCACAGCGCCGCACTACATTAAACCTGAACAAGAAGGTTTGTTCCAGCATTTTAAGGCGATTCATGCGGCAAGTAGCCTTCCACTAATGTTGTATATTCATCCAGGCAGAACAGCTTGCGATTTTGCGGATGATACAATATTTAAGATTATGGAACTTGAAAGGTTTGTTGCTATTAAAGATGCGACTTCGGATCTTGAAAAGCCTCTTCGAATATTACCAAAAAGTGATATTAATATGCTGACAGGAAATGATAGTGCTGTTTTGTCATATTATGCTAATGGTGGTTGTGGATGTGTATCTGTTATTTCGAACATTTTTCCAAAATTATGCAAGCAAATAGACAATTCATGGAAGAATGGCGAAATAGGAAAGGCGCTTGTTATACAAAGGGAACTTGCGCCATTATATTCTGCGATTTTTGCAGAAAGTAATCCCATTGGAATAAAATATGCGGCATATAAATTAGGCTTATGTTCAGAAGAAATTCTGTTGCCATTGACTTTCGCGAGTAGCGCTGTAAGAAGCGGGATTGATATTGAATTAGAACGTTTGAAGGTCTTTGAGGAGAATGTCTAATATTTTAAAAATTGTTGCTAACAATAAGCGTGCGCAGTTTGACTATTTTATTGATGAAAAATTTGAAGCCGGCATTGTCCTAACAGGTAGTGAAGTAAAAGCAATTAGAGAAGGGAAGGTCGCCCTAGCTGATAGTCATGCAGCTTTAGGTAATGGTGAATTATATCTTTACAATTGCCATATTAATGAATATGAAAAAGCTAATAGGTTTAATCATGCAACTAGAAGGCCAAGAAAATTGCTCCTCAAGAAGCGAGAAATTCAAAAAATAATTGGTAAAATCAAATTAAGAGGTTACACTCTAGTAGCACTCTGTATGTATTTTAATAAAAAAAATATGGTTAAAGTCGAGCTAGGCCTTTCTAGAGGTAAAAAGCAGCACGATAAAAGGCAAACTATAAAAGAAAAAGATTGGCAAAGAGAACAAGGTCGTATAATTAGAGATAAGTAATGAATTTAAGTCCAGACTATTTAATTGAAAGAAAAAGAAATAAAAAACAATTGGCAAAGTGGAAGCTCTTTTCGCTGTTACTACTAATTTTAATATTAATAATTTTTGTAGGTAAAAATTATTCTTCGGAGCTAAACGTTGCTTCAACGCCATTACAAGGTAATGATTATATTGGCAGAATTAGAGTTAACGATATTATCGCAGATGACTTAGATGTAATTGAAAACTTAGAAAAAATTGCCGATAATAAAAAAGTCAAAGCCTTGATTGTACATATTAATAGCCCAGGTGGAAGCGTGGTTGGGTCAGAAATGTTATATAATAGTATAAGTAAGCTTTCAAAAAATATCCCTATAGCAGTTGTCATGGGTTCAGTTGCTGCGTCAGGAGGCTATATGACAGCGCTTGCTGGCGATTATATTATTGCTCACAATGGAACAATCACTGGCTCAATCGGCGTGCTTATGCAGTCTGCAGAGATTACAGAACTTGCTGATACAATCGGAGTAAAATTTACAAATTTTAAATCAGCTGAACTAAAAGCCAATCCAAGTTTTACAGAAAAATTGACTCCAGAAGCTTACCAAGCAACAATGGATAGTATATACGAGGTTTATGACTATTTTATTGAATTGGTAGCAGCAAGGCGCAACCTTGATATTGAATATGTTAAAAAATTAGCTGATGGAAGAATATATTCTGGTCGCCAAGCCCTTGATTTAAAGTTGATAGATGCGATCGGTAATGAAGATACAGCTAGGAACTGGCTTGAAAAAGAAAAAGGTATTCCAGAAAAACTCTTAGTACGAGATATAAAACTTAAGCCCCATGAAAAATTTATCGATATATTACTTAGAGACTTCAATTCAACGGTTTCAAACCTTATAAATAGCAGTTTTAATGGTTTAAAATCAATTATGTAGGCGCAATAGATGGCAACAAAAAAAGATTTGGTTGATAATTTAGTAAAAAAACTTGGTTACCTAAACCAAAAAGATGCTGCATTTGCTGTTGACTGTATTTTAAATTATATAAAAGACGAATTAGCAAAAGGTAATCGTCTTGAGCTTCGTGGTTTTGGAAGCCTTTCAATTAGACCTAGAAAATATGCCGGACGTGAGGGCGAGGAGTATAATACAGTTTACTATAGAATGTCTAAAAATATCCAAGATGACTTAAATAAGTGATAGCCGCTATCACAAATTTATTAAGTGTCATTTCGAATTTCTCGTAAGTTGTCCTAAGTATCTCATAGTCATACTGAGCTCTCTCCACCGGCCATCCTGAACTGGTTTGGAGGATCTCAAGAAACCAATTCAATGTACACTTTGTTTAAGATCCTGAAACCAGTTCAGGATGACCATAGGGGTAGTTGACTATGATGCTTAGGAAGGCTATATCAATTACTTTGGCGCGTGTTGTTCTTCCGAATCTTCCATACGAATTATCATGTCATCAACTTCTTCTGATATTTGTGCTAAACCGCCCTCTGGAAGGTAATGTTCAATTATTTTATCTGAAAAAATTAGTAGCAATGCGGATAAAGCTACTATAAGTGAAATAAACGTTGTCATTCTGAACCTCTTATATTTAATATATTTTACATATTTACAGCCGTTTACTTTTGGACTATCTAGGTAATATAGTTTTAGTCTTATTTCATTTGCAAACTTAGTATCTAATCCGAGTTAAACGACTACATTACACCTATCCCATAAGTTAATCTTAATTGTTATTTGTTAATTTACAGTTAACGCTAAGCTTATTGACAACATAAAATTTTATTGCTTAATTGACCTATCCATTAAGAAAATGTAATATATATAGTCATCCACTTTGAACTTGGTATGTTGTTGCTTGTACTTCTGTCTATTAGATATAGGTTTCGCTTCTTGCGCTAAAAGCCAAAATTCAAATTGAATAACTATAGCTCTAAACAATATATAAACGCGTATTATGGCGCATTAGGTTAATTAAATTAAAAGCAAATTCTAATAAAAATGACAAAATATATAACAGTAAGTAATAAATTAATATTTAAAGGCTCGCTAGGAGACGATTTGGTTGCAAGGCTTGACTCGCCTGAGGAGCCAGAAGCTTATGTTCTATTTGCTCACTATTTTACTGGAAATAAGGATATCAGCGCACTGGGACGGATATCCAGAGCGTTAAATCAAGCTAATATAGCATTATTTCGCTTTGATTATACTGGGCTTGGAATGAGTGGAGGTGATTTCGCTAATACAAACTTTACGTCTAATGTAAATGACTTGATTGCTGCTGCAGATTTTATGCGCAAAAATTATAAAGCCCCCCAAATAGTAGTAGGGCATAGCCTTGGAGGAACTGCTGCAATTGCTGCTGCTTCATCTATTCCTGAAGTAAAAGCTGTTGCAACAATTGGATCGCCATGTGATACTGCCCATGTTCAACATAATTTTGCAAATCATATAGATGAGATAAATGCAAAA
>JANQTT010000039.1:0-2181 GCA_030731565.1 Rickettsiaceae bacterium
GAGTTAAAGCCTCCACAAAGGCCACGCTCAGAAGTCATAACAACTAGCAAATATGGTCTTTCTTTTAGTTTTTTACTAAAAAACATACGGTCCTTAGCTGGTAAATCCATTATATTTCCACCTGTGGAAATATCGTGCATAATGTTTCCAAGAACTTCTGAATACAAATTTAAATTCTCAGCCTGTTCTTTTACTTTTTGAAGCTTTGCAGCAGATACACCCTTCATAGCTTTTGTAATTTTCTGAGTAGACTTAATACTCTTCACTCGATTTCTAAGTTGTTTTAGACCAGACATAGCACTCTACTCCTGATTACCTAAAAACTCCTCAACAAATTCTGCAAGGTAAGTTTTTAACTTATCTTCATTTTCCTTACTCAATTGCTTTTCTTCTCGGATTGACGTTAATATACCTTCACCCTTTAACTTAATGTCATCTATTAGTTTATCCTCAAAATCGCGAACTTTTGACACATCAATCTTCTCTAAATAGCCATTAACTCCGGCATATAATGATACTACCTGTTCTTCAACAACAAATGGAGAGTATTGCGGTTGTTTTAGAAGTTCAGTCAACCTTTGACCATGCCGAATTAATTGTTGTGTTGATGCATCAAGGTCAGAGCCAAATTGAGCAAACGCTTCCATCTCTCTAAACTGCGCAAGTTCTAATTTCATCGAGCCAGAAACTTTTTTAATTGCCTTAATCTGCGCAGCTGAACCAACACGACTTACAGATATACCAACATTAACAGCCGGCCTTATGCCTTTATAAAACAACTCGCTTTCTAAAAAGATTTGACCATCAGTAATAGATATAACGTTTGTAGGAATATAAGCAGATACGTCTCCAGCTTGCGTCTCAACGATCGGTAACGCCGTAAGTGATCCACCACCTTTTTCGTCCGATAATTTTGCAGCACGCTCAAGTAACCTTGAATGCAAATAAAACACATCTCCCGGATAAGCTTCACGACCGGGAGGGCGTCTCAGTAATAATGAAATTTGACGATATGCTACAGCATGTTTACTTAAATCATCATAAATTACTAACGCATGTTTAGCATTATCTCTAAAATATTCACCAATTGCGCAACCTGTATATGGTGCAAGAAATTGCAGTGGAGCAGGATCAGATGCTGTGGCAGATACAACTACTGTATATTCCATAGCTCCAGCCTCTTCAAGTTTCTTCACTATTTGTGCAACTGTTGACCTTTTTTGACCAATCGCAACATATACGCAGAATATTTTTTCTGCTTCATTATTTGCTAAGTGCGCAGTTTTCTGATTAATAATAGTATCTATAGCAATCGCTGTTTTACCAGTTTGCCTATCACCAATAATCAATTCTCTTTGCCCTCTACCAATTGGAATCAAAGCATCAATTGCTTTTATCCCCGTCTGCACAGGTTCATGCACACTTTTTCGCTCAATAATTCCAGGAGCTTTTACTTCCATTCGGCTATATTCTTTAGTCACGATATCTCCTTTACCATCAATCGGATGGCCCAGGGCATCTACAACGCGGCCAATCATAGCGGGACCTACAGGAGTTTGCAAAATATCACCTGTTCTTTTAACCTTATCTCCTTGGCAGACAGAAGCATCATCTCCCATAATCACAACGCCAACCATGTCACTTTCAAGGTTAAGCGCAAGGCCTTTTACACCAGAAGCAAATTCCACCATTTCTCCGGCCTGAACATTATCAATTCCGTATACTTTAGCGATACCATCTCCAACCGTAATCACGTAACCGACTTCTTGAAGCTCACTTAGATGCTCAATACCACTGATTTCACGTTCTAAAATTTCTGATATTTCTGAAGGATTTAATACCATTTTCTAAAACTCCTTTTAAAAAGAAAAATTATTTACTATATTATAGGCACATTCGCGATGCTATGCCCCTGAATTAAGCGCAATTTTTTTTATTCTATCCAGCGCTCCGCTAACTGAACAATCGATTAAATTGCAGTCATATTGTATAACAACTCCACCAATTAAAGATGGATCTACATTTGTTTCTAGCTTAACTTTTTTACCAATCTCTGATTCTAAAATACCGCTAATTAAATTTATTTCTTTCTTTCCAAGTTTATAAGCTGAGGTAACCTGAATATATTTAATATTCTTGCTTAGTGCAATAATTTTAGAAAAATCATCTGCTATCTCAAGG
>JANQTT010000039.1:2191-20468 GCA_030731565.1 Rickettsiaceae bacterium
GGAAATATATTATCGTTTTTTCAAAGTTAAGCTTTGACGCAATCAAATCTAAAAGTTTCTTCTTAATTTCATTGTCTACAATCGGAGAGCAAAAAGCTTGCATTACTTTTGGCGAATGCAAGACAACTTGCCCTAAAGCCAGAATATGCTCTAGCACTTTATCTTCTACCCCGCCTTTTTTGGCTCTGGAATATAAAGCCTGAGAATAGTTTTTTACAATCTTTAAATTCAACGACATCAATAAATTCAAAAGCTATATATTTGTAACTGAAATTGAAGATAGCAGTAAAATATCCAGGAGTCACTATTTTTACTAACCAAAATTAAATTTTTCCTTCTACTAATAGTAAAAGCAGACCCATTAGCTTATGTTTTTTAAATTTAGCTTTTTCATTTTGAAGAAAAAAGGTAATAAATAAATTTTAAGAGATAATCTAAAAAACGTATGTTAACAGCATAAATATACTTTTTTTATATTTCAAAGAAATTAGAATATTCTTTCCTGCCAATATAAACTAGCGCAAAAAACAATATTCCGAGTTGTAGTAAAAAATACCCTAAAACCATAGAAAACATACCAGTTTGACGCCAAATTAACATACAAACAAAGGGCGCTGTCGAAGAAAAAACCATGCTACCAATCGAATGAGATAAACTATACATACGCATTCTTATAGCCATTGGAAAAAGAGACTGAAGTTTTACTGTACAAGGTACTGAGTAAAACGGAACTAGAAAAACTAAAACCCTATGTAAAGAAAAAGAAAAGCCGCCTTGCGTAATCAAAAATTCCATAATTATAGCGCAGGCAATAGTCAAACTCAGCGCAAATAAGATTTGTTTTGCAGCTGTAGTTTTATCAGCTAAATATCCAGAAATAAAACATCCTATAGCATAAAGCGCTATCAGAATAACGTTGCTTGAAGCAGCCTGGCTTTTCGTTATAACATCAGCGACATTACTCGCGAATGTCCCTAAAAAAATAATCAAAAAATGATACCCTCCACCGAGCATACCATTGGCTATCATAGAGAGAAAAAATTTTAACCTATTCTCAATAATTAGATCTATAACACTAGAATTAACTTCCGGACTTCTACGATACTTACTGTCCAAAAAAGCCTGGCTTTCTTTTAAATATCCACGGAACATTATAACAATACCACCAAGGAGCGCGCCAAGCACAAAATTCAACCGCCACAAAGACTCTATACCTTCTATGCTAATAGAGATATGATACATAAACGAAGCCAGAATTACCCCCAGCTGCGAAGAAAAAGCAACTATACCTATAGCAAAATTTCGTCTTTTTTTACCGATTTTTTCAGCAACAAATATTTTTATTGCATCGATTTCACCTGCCAAACTCATCAAAAACATCATGCGGCACAAAGTAAGGAGCACAACAGAAAGCGCCCCCCAAGAAGCAAAACCAGGTATTAATGCTATTACGCCCGTAGATATGGCTGCAATTATAGTAGATAATTTCATGCTTACAATTCGACCAGCTCTATCGCCGATTTTACCATATACTACCGAACCTAAAGGCCGTGCTATTACAGCTAAGCTAAAAACTGCAAAAAACAATAGCATCTGATCGCTATCATCCGCTCCTGGCATAAATGTTTTTGAAATCACCGAGGCTGACAATCCAAACAAAGCATAATCGTAATACCTCACTATGGTAGCTAAGATAGCGATAATGTATGAGCTATATTCCTTATGCATCACAAACTTTTTAGATTTAATTGCGTAAATTTTACCTACCTGATACTATACAGTAACTTAAATTGAATTAGAAAATATTCCTAGTTCAATTTAAGTTACTGTATAGTAAATTTTAAAGAATAACCAAAAATATCATGATTGGAAAACTTAAGGGTAAAATTGAATCAAGCGAAGATGGAAAAATTATAATTGACGCCGGCGGCGTAGGTTACCTTGTATTTTGTTCAGGAAAGACTCTCAGCAAATTAACTCCTGGAGAATACGCCGAGCTTTTAATAGAAACACATGTACGCGAAGATCATATACGCCTCTATGGGTTTTATAGTGCAGAAGAAAAAACTACTTTTAATATTTTGCAATCGGTTAAAGGGGTAGGCACTCGCATGGCTCTAGCAATCTTAAGCGAGCTAACTCCTGAAGAAATTCAACTCGCCTTATCTGCACAAGATAAGGTCGTATTCAATAATGTTTCAGGAGTTGGTAAAAAACTTGCAGAACGAATAGTGACTGAACTCAAAGATAAGTTTTTAACAGCTGCAACCGGCATGATACTCACAAAAACTAGCGCCATTTTAGCAAATACAGGCAATAACACTATGCATGATGCTATTGCTGCACTAGTCAGCCTTGGTATTAGCAAATCTGATGCACAAATTCGAATAAACTCTATTCTTAATGAGTCTCCAGATATTTCAATTAACGATTTAATCAAATTAGGTTTAAAAACGTAAGTTTCACGTTAAAAAACTAAAAATAATATATTTTTATGGCAAAAGAATTCTTAAGTAGCAACGAACTTGAAACAGATAATGACTTTTCCTTAAGGCCTAATTATCTGTTGGATTTTGCAGGTCAGGAACATATCAAATCAAATTTAAATGTATTTATCCAAGCCGCAAATAACAGAAAAGAAGCCTTGGATCATACTTTATTTTACGGACCTCCTGGGCTCGGAAAAACGTCTCTTGCCCATATTGTTGCCAAAGAGATGGGGGTGAATTTTAAAGCCACTTCCGGCCCAACATTATCAAAAGCCGCTGACCTTGCAGCAATACTAACAAATTTGCAAGAAAATGACGTCCTTTTCATTGATGAGATTCATAGGCTAAATACTAATATTGAAGAAATACTTTATCCTGCAATGGAAGATTTTCACCTAGACATAATAATAGGCGAAGGTCCTGCAGCTCGTTCAGTTAGAATTGATTTACCTAAATTTACTTTAATAGGAGCAACTACTAGGCTTGGGCTACTGAGCAACCCTTTAAGAGATAGATTCGGCATCCCATTAAGGCTAAATTTCTATAATACTGAAGAGTTAGTTAAAGTCTTAAACCGCGCAGCTGAGCTGCTAAGTACTAAAATTTCACAAAAAGGCGCAGAAGAAATAGCAAAACGCTCGAGGGGCACCCCCAGAATTGCCCTGCGCCTTTTAAAAAGAGTGCGCGATTTCGCCTCTGTTGAAAACAAAGATAGAATAGACGAGAAAATTGCAGACAATGCCCTAAACCGTCTGGAAGTTGATAAAGCTGGCCTTGATAGCAATGATTACAGGTATTTAAAATTTATTTCTGATAATTACAATGGCGGCCCGGTAGGAGTCGAGACAATCGCGGCTGCGCTATCTGAACAAAGAGATGCAATTGAAGAAGCGATAGAACCATACCTTATCCAAGTAGGACTATTACAAAGAACTCCGCGTGGCAGAGTAATAACAGACAACGCATTCTTGCATTTAGGCCTACCAACACCAAACAAACTACTAAATAAACAAACTAATTTTTTTACTGAGATTGAAGATTAGGCACTGTTAATATGATATACCTTTACCAGCAGTGCCTAACTTCACTTTAAGAAATCTATCTTACCACAAGCATACCAAAATGATTTTGTAGCTTCTTGTAATAGTCTATCAGCATCTAACAATAGTTCCCTACCTATTTTCGCATACTCTCCGTTTTTATCAAATAAGTAAAACGCTTCATCCTTTACAATGCCAAACTTTACACCTTCTTTAAAAACTGAAAAGCACTTCTCTTTATCTTTTACAACTATTACTTCAGACATAGGTAATAATGCCTCAACTATCAAGTCTTCTAATGCGTTTTCTTCCAGCTTTCTATTTTTATCTTTTTCCATATACTTATATTCCTATCACTTAAGTATTTAATAGCTTAATTTAACAAAGATTACTGTTAAGTAGTATAAATGTTAAAGATAAAGCAATTAGCTCTATAAGCAAAAAGCAAATGTAACCATAAGTTAGTTTTATTAACACGTAAGTTGTAAATATGTCTCTAAAAAAGAAGATTGAATATTTGATATAGATAAGTTTACTTGTATCATATATAACCCAAGAGTTACTTTATAAAAACCCACTTCAAACAAACAGGCCAAGTGCAGCTATGATTCTCGACTTAAATAATAATATACAAAATTTCCATACAATTGAAAGGTTACCACCTTATGTTTTTGCCGAGGTAAACAAACTAAAAGCCCAGGCAAGAAAAGAAGGAAGAGATATTATAGATTTTGGTATGGGTAATCCGGACTCGCCTACTCCACCGCATATTGTAGAAAAATTGCTAGAATCAATTAATAACCCCAAAAACCATGGATACTCCGTTTCAAGAGGTATTCTTGGACTACGAAAAGCCCAAAGCGCGTATTATCAGAGAAGGTTTGGAGTTGATTTAGATCCAGAGTCAGAAATAGTCGCAACTCTTGGATCAAAAGAAGGCTTTGCAAGTACGGTAAAGGCTATCACAAAACCGGGAGATACCATACTTGTACCTAGCCCCAGCTATCCAATACATACTTTTGGTTTCATTATTGCAGAAGCATCAGTAAGAACCGTACCAAACAACGAAAGCCAAACTACCCTGGTACAACAAATAAAAGAAGAAATTGAAAATTGTTCACCAAGGCCAACATCTATAGTATTAAACTACCCATGTAACCCAACAGCTGAAACAGTCTCTCTTGATTTTTACGAAGAAATGGTGAGTTTATGTAAGCATTACGGAGTGTATATCCTATCAGACCTTGCATATTGCGAAATATATTTTAACGACACGCCCCCACCTTCTATTCTGCAAGTAAAAGGAGCAAAAGATATAGCTATAGAATTTACATCATTAAGCAAAACATATTCCATGGCTGGGTGGAGAATTGGATTTGCATGTGGTAACAAAAAACTCATCCATGCTCTTACTAGGATAAAATCATATCTCGATTATGGTGCCTTTACACCAATCCAAATTGCAGCAACCGCCGCTTTAAACGGACCAGATGATTGTATAATCGAAGCAAGGCAATTATACAAGGACAGAAGAGATATACTAGTAAACGGCCTAAAAGATGCTGGGTGGGAAATAACTTCCCCTAAAGCCACGATGTTTGCTTGGGCACAAATTCCTGAAAAATACAAACACCTTGGATCTCTTGAATTTAGCAAACTACTTCTAGAGCAAGCTAATGTAGCAGTAGCACCTGGGATAGGATTTGGTAAGGAAGGAGATAACTTTGTAAGAATAGGTTTAGTTGAAAACCAGAAAAGGATTCGCCAAGCAACAAAAAATATCCGCCAATTTTTACAAAAATAATTAAAAAATTATTATAGTTAATGCCAGAAACACTTATATTAGTTGACGAAGAAGATAATATTATTGGAACCGAAGAGAAACTAAAAGCGCACATAGATGGATTGCTTCATCGCGCATTTTCAGTAATGATTTTTAACAATAATGGCCAATTATTAATTCAAAAGCGTGCCAAAAATAAATATCACTCAGCAGGACTATGGGCAAATTCGTGCTGCGGGCATCCGCGTCTGGGAGAAGACAATACAGAAGCTGCTCAAAGGCGCTTACAAGAAGAATTAGGGTTTTCTTGTGATTTAGTAAAAATAAGCGAACTAAAATATTCTTTAAAATTACAAAACGGACTGTACGAAAAAGAATATACTCATATTTTTGCTGGAACTTACGAGGGAAATATAGAACCCAACCCCGATGAAGTATCTGAAATAAAATGGGAAAGCCTTGGTAAATTGCAAAAGAAATCAACCTTAATGCCAAAACACTATGCACCTTGGTTCAATTTATATCTAAACAAATATTATAAACAAATTTTTGAAAATGCTGCTAAACAAACTTCTAAAGCATAAGTTTTTTGCTCTCATAGCTTGAATTTTGGTTTTTCTATAAATTAATCACCTATTAAAAGTTTTTTGAATTAAACTATTATCAACTCTTGTCTGTAGAATTTTTTGAGTAAATTTGCCGTATTTTTCTTTCACATTTCTTTTTGTCTGAGCTGCCACACCTTTTCTCATTTTTTGCACTTCAGAATAAAGTTCTTTAATTGACATTTTATCTATAATAGCGTTTTTATTTTCCTTCCATTTATCAAACACCGCCTGTCTTTCTGATAAAATCACTTTTGAATAATCATTTTGTAATTTTAGAAACTGTTTTTTTAACAATTCCTTAGCAGCAGCTATATTTGGTTTATTTTCCTGTTTTTGCAGCCCCTTACTTGTATCATTAATTGCTCTGGCAAACAGGTTATTTTGCTGATTTGGAGTTTTGTTAAAAAGTGATTTTACTGCAGAAATTAATTTTTGACCTAAGTCTTTAATAAATTCCATATCCTTGGACGCAGACATACAATTTTCCAGGCTTCCGTATAGTTTCTTCAGTCCTGTTGTAATAGCGCTTACAACTTTATGAGTAATGCTTTGCGGAGTTTGTTTGCTTTTTTCTTTTAAAATTTTATTACTAACTTTATCAATAGATTCACTCAGACCTTTTGCTTCCTTAGAGAATTTGTCCAGCGCCGTAATTTCTTGTTTATCTTTCGACTTAAGCTTGCTTTCATCTGCAATTATAGAGTGACATTTTAATAGTTCTGAAACATCACTCATTCTTTCGAAAATAACTCTATCCTGATTTTTTTCTACCTCTTTTAGTAAAGCATGAAACTGCTTATCGGTGATAGTTTTGTGTTCTGGCAAAGTTTCGATCTGAGCTTCAAGCTCTGCCAAAGCGCTATCTTTTTCAAGAGTGACCCCCATATCTTCAGCTATTTTACTAAGCTCTTTTTCTGATTCAAGATCTAGCTTCGAATTATTAAATATAGCATTAAACCTTTCCAAACTCTCTTCATGTTCTTGCCATAAATCAGCATTTTCCTGGTAAGTTTCTTCCATCTCTTTTTCGGAAACGCTTAGATATTCCTTTACTTCTTTTTCTAAATTTTGCAAATCAGATTCGATTAGGAGACTTCTTTTTGACATAATATACAACATCCCCAAATTTATATAATTAACATTTAAATTAACGCTATCATAACTTAGTTAATTAAGCGTTAAAAATTCCGCCCTTCAGATTTGGCTTTTTCTTGTTTAGGAAGAGGTGTTTTTACAGATTCTTTATTGGGTAAATGTTTAGAAATTTTTGTGATGATTCCCGCGTTTTCTTTCATAATAGTCTTAGCTTTATTTTCTCTGCCTATTAACCAATTAGCTATATCTGAAACATCATCTTTAAATTTTTGCCATTTTTGTGAAAAACTCATTTGCACGCCTTTCTCTGATGCACATTGTCTGATAATTTTTCCAGCATTATTCTCTAAAGCCGCTCTTTCCGCACCCGAAGAGCAAGAAGGAGACATAATAGATACAATACCATTTTTAATATAATTTATCTCTTTATTGTCCAAAGTAGAACTGGTTTGGGCTGACAAATAATCATCAAGTTTTTGTTCTGCAAAACCACGCCTGATATTTTTATCCGGTTCAAATTTATTAAATAATATTACCGCTTGGGTATATTTTGCTGGGTCTAAACTTGCCTTTTCTGAACCTATTGTAAGCTCACTAATTCTATCTACCAATATTTTTTTTCGATCTGAATCTATCTTCGCAGGAGGATTTTGGGCAAGTATTTCAATGTCATCTAGAGATAATTTACTAAGATCTGCATTTTTTATAACATATTCTGAAGCTTTTTCATCTCCCATTAAAGTTTTTATGGAACTCCAAGCACGCTCTTTATCAACATCATTGTCTAGCATATATATATAGCCTATAGCTGCTTCTTGTTTTATATATTCAGAAACATTTTTATCTACAATCGAAGTTTTAAGGGTATCAGGCACCTTAAAAGGTAACGATTCATCAAACTCAGTAATTTCAAATGAAATTTTAGGTTTTGCCGTGGCAACCCCTGGGTTAAATTGATTTCCCTTTAAATCAGTTATATCAACAGTAACAGAAGCTTCTAAAAGCGGCATTGTCTCCATTGATTCTGTATCTATAAAAATTGCTTCTGACCTATTATGCACTTTAATATTATCAGTGGATGCATCAATAAAAATGTTAGTACGGTTTGTTGGATTAACGAATCCAAGATTAGCATTAGCAGAATTTATTGAATATTGAGATGAGTCCGAAAACCAACCATTTTCAAAAGAACCTTGTTGCCAAGAAGTTTGGATAAAACCTCTTTGTTCTTCAGATAAATTCACTTCCTTTGAAGTCATTAATTCTTCGACTGTAAGGTGGCGAGTTTTTCCATCTGGACCTTTGTATAAGATAGCTGTTCTTAAACGATCTTTTGCAGTCTGACTTGCATATTCTTCTTTATATTCCTGTATATTACCTTCAACCGATTTTTTAAAATCTTTAAAACTCAAGTTAGGATCATCTAGTTTTTTCAATGCTTTTGCAGCAACCATTTCTGGCATATGTTTAGATGGAGTAAATACATCGCAGCATATTTTAATAAAATTATTATATTCTTCTGATCTTTCAGCGGGAGGTTTTTTTAATTCTTCATAAAATTCTTGTTTAAACTCTGGTATTCCATATTTTAAAACTTTATTGGTTGCTTCTTCACGTTTTGTAACTCTTTCTAGGTCATGCAAAAGTTTAGAAGCATTTTTTTCCTTGATTTGTTCGATATCTGGAGCAGGATTCTGATTAAGAGCCGTATGAAGTTCTTGAACTCCTTCTACATAAATCTGCGACTGAAGGCTCATCCAGTTTGTTAGAAGGTTTTTTTCTGTGCTTCCTAATTCGGAATCAGCATATGTTTCTAAATCAGAAGAAGTTATTTTATACGTCTTACCCATTAATGAGCCTCATTGAATAAATATGTTTTTATTAAACCATTTTCTAATATAGTAAAATTATATTTTTTAGACTATAAATAACTAATTTTATATATAAAAAAAATATTTGTTTATGATAATTGGAATTGGCACAGATGTAGTGCAAATTGATAGAATCGAGAAAATATACGATAAATACAAAAATAATTTTTTAGCAAAAAACTTTCATCCGAAGGAATGTGAATATTTTTTTACTCTTAAAGCACCAAAAACAATTTCATACTTGGCAAAAAGGTTTGCTGGGAAAGAGGCTATAGTAAAAGCTTTTGGTAGTGGTATTGGCAGTAATTTTGCATTTAAAGATATCGCAATACTAAATGATGAATTTGGTGCTCCATATGTAGAAATTTTTAGGAATAATAATAAGGTTTTTATTGATAAAAAAATCCATATTTCTTTATCAGATGATTATCCGATTGCTGTTGCATTTGCCGTAATAAGCCATTATAGTCATTCTGAAATTGTTTCAGAATCTGGAAAAAATGTGTATTAGATCTTAATAGTCATTCTGAACTCGTTTTAGAATGACTTAATAATTTTAACAAAGGATGGCCTTAATGTCGTTACTTGAAATGAAAAGGAAGAAAGGAACTTTAAACATTATTCATTTTGTTGGCATAGGTGGTATTGGGATGAGTGGCATCGCTGAGATTATGAATAATCTCGGCTATAGCGTACAAGGTTCGGATTTATCAATCAATAATAATACCATACGACTTTCAAACTATGGGATTAAGGTATTCCAAGGCCACGATGCGGCTAATTTAAAAAATGTTTCATATGTTGTAGTTTCTACGGCTATAAAAGACGATAACCCTGAAGTTGTAGCTGCAAAAAAACAGATGATACCTGTTATCAGAAGAGCAGAAATGCTTGCTGAATTAATGCGCCTTAAATGCTCAGTGGCTATATCAGGCTCACACGGAAAAACTACTACTACTTCTTTAGTTGCTTGTTTATTTGAAGCAGCGGGCCTTGATCCAACAGTAATTAACGGCGGCGTTATTAATAATAGATCCACAAATGCATATTTAGGGCATGGAGATTACCTTATAGTAGAAGCTGATGAATCTGATGCTACATTTATTAAAATTCCATCTACTATTGGAGTAATCACCAATATTGATCCTGAACATATGGACTACTATAATGATTTTGATACATTAAAAGCGGCATTTAAAAGTTTTATACGTAATTTACCATTTTATGGTTTTGGTGTAGCTTGTATAGACCATCCAGTTGTTAGGGAATTAGTAGACAACATAACCGAAAGACGAGTTATTACCTATGGTATTGATAGCGCAGATGCTCAGGTAATTGCTTATAACATTATCTCAAATACGTACTCTTCTACATTTGATGTTAAAATAAAACAGCCAAATATAAGTGGAGGTACAATTATAGAACATATTACAATACCAACACCAGGAAAACATAATGTGCTCAATGCCTTGGCTGCAATTTCGATTGGAGTAGAGTTAGATTTTGGTTTAAAAGTTATTAAAGACGGATTTAAAAAATTCCAAGGAGTAAAAAGACGCTTTACTTTAGTTGGTAAATATAATGGCGCAGAAATAATAGATGATTATGCACATCATCCAGTTGAAATCGAAGCTACGTTAGCTACAGCAAGAGATGTTGTGTCTGAAAGAAAAGGAAGGGTTATTTCTATATTCCAACCACATCGTTATACTAGATTAGAAAATTTGTTCTCTGATTTTGCCAGTTGTTTTTCTAAATCTGATAAAGTGTATATTTTGGATGTATTTTCAGCAGGCGATGCACCAATCGAGGGCATTAACAGCAAAGCTTTAGTTGAAGCTATTAATAAAAACTCCGTAAATGCAGAATACCTAGAAGGTTATAAAGATATAGCAAAAATTGTTGCAGCTGAAGCAAAAGAAGGGGATATAATCCTTATGATGGGAGCGGGAAATATTACTACCTGGGCAAACCAATTACCAGAAAACCTAGAAAAAATAAGTGCAAACTCTGTTAACATTAGCTAGGAGAGAAATTTTCCTAAATAACGTGAGTTCGCGTTAAATAACTTATCCGTAAACCCGGGTTGTTACTGTAAAAAAATATGAGAATATATAAATAATTATGAATTTACCAAAAGTCAGGGGTAAATATAAATTGGATTATAATATAGCTCACCTTACTTGGTTTAAAGTCGGTGGCAAAGCAGAGATTTTATTCAAGCCAGAAGATTCAGAAGACCTTGCCTATTTTTTAAAAGAAAAAGATGCTAAGCTCGAAGTAATGGTACTTGGGGCCGGTTCAAATATCGTTATTAGAGACGGCGGAGTGCAAGGCGTTGTAGTAAAACTAGGTCGCTCTTTCACGGAAATTGAAGAACTACCCGATGGTACTTTTGCTGTTGGCGCTGGTTGCTTGAATTATAACTTAGCAAAATTTGCTGCCACAAAATCTGTTCAAGGTTTTGAATTTTTGGTTGGAATTCCAGGCACTATAGGTGGAGGCATCGCAATGAATGCAGGCGCTTATGGCTCTGAATTTAAGGATCTAGTAATATCAGTAGAAGCTATAGACAAATCCGGTAATTACAGAAATTTTTCATGCGATGAAATTGGCTTTTCTTACAGAAAAAACTCCCTACCCAAAGATTTGATATTTACAAAGGTAATTTTTAAATGCGAACCTGGGACTTTAAGCAAGATTCAAGCTAAAATGGATGAAATTAATAGAAAACGCTCAGAAACTCAACCTATAACAGAAAAAACCGGCGGGAGCACATTTGCAAACCCAGTTGGATATAAAGCTTGGGAATTAATTAATGAAGCTGGCCTAAGGGGGCACTCCATCGGCGGAGCATCAATGTCCCAAAAACATTGTAATTTCATGATAAACAATGGCACAGCCAGCGCATCTGATATGGAAAAATTGGGAGAGTATGTAAGGAAAAAAGTAAAACAAGTTTCTGGAATCGAACTGAATTGGGAAATAAAACGCGTAGGAAAGGATGCAAGAATTTAATACAATTTATAAAGAAAAATCTATCTTAGTAGATTGCAGTAATAAGGGCAGGATTAATTTAAAGGAGTTTACTAAAACTAACGGATGCCAGCTAGATGCATGGAAACCTACCAGCTCAAACAAACCTAAATTTGTAGCTGTTGTTGGAGCCGGTATGTCAGCAGAAAGAGAGGTATCTTTTATGTCTTCAAATGGTATAGTAGATTCATTATTAGAGCTTAATCATTACGTAGTATTTATCGATATGGGTGCTGATATTGCGTGCGTAATAAATAAACTCAGGCCTGATGTTGTATTTAATGCCCTGCATGGTACTTATGGAGAGGATGGATGCCTGCAAGGTTTGTTAAATATACTAAGGATACCTTACACCGGCCCTGGAGTTTTGCCGTCATCACTTGCATTAAATAAGAAAAAATCATATGAAATTTTTAAAGCCAATGGAATCAAAATTGCACGTTCAATTGTAGTAAATCAGAAAGATGCTCTAAAAAGCGATCCGATGCCAAGGCCTTATGTAATCAAACCATTATCCCAAGGATCAAGCGTTGGGATTGAAGTTGTTTTTGAAGGTGACAATTTTTCTTTTGCCGATTATGAATTTAAATATGGCGGTGAAATTATCGTAGAAGAATATATAAAAGGAAGAGAAATTCAGGTAGCCGTTTTAAATGGAACCGCTATGGGAGTTTTAGAAATAGAGCTTCTTAAAGGAAAACGTTTTTATGATTATGAGGTAAAATATACCGAGGGTTATGCAAACCATTTATTGCCAGCGCCAATTAGCGCGGATGCAACGAAACGGGTAATGAAAATATCCCAGAAGGCTTGCAAAATTTTTGATTGTATGTCTGGAGTTATAAGAGTTGAGTTTATTTATCAAGAAAAAGAAGATCAGTTTTATATGCTTGAATTAAATACCCATCCTGGCATGACTCCATTATCAATATGCCCTGAAATTGTAGCTGAGAAAGGGGTTAGCTATACTGATCTAGTTAATAAAATATTACAAGATGCAAAATTTGAGGTATGAAAAATAAAAAAGACTTAAAACGACCAAATAGAACTACAATTTCCCTAAAACGTAGATGGGCGATTTTGTTTAACAGGATTATTTTCTTTACAAAATTATTGATAGTTATATTTATTGGTTTGTTCATATTTACTGATTCCTTTGATGCTTATACAAAAAAAGTAAGGCAAGAATTCAATGAATTTACCGCATTTTATGGCTTCTCTCTTGAAAATGTTATAATAGAAGGTAGAGAAAATTCGTCTTATAAAGATATCATACAAACTCTAAAAGCTGACAAAGGCGAACCTATTTTTGCTGTTGATTTACAAGGAACTAAAGCGCGCCTAGAAGATACTACTTGGGTAAAAAACGCAATGGTAGAAAGGAGACTCCCCTCAACTATTTATATCGCAATAATCGAAAGACAACCTGTTGCTATATGGCAATTTAAGAAAAAGTTATACTTAATCGACGCCGAAGGAAACCGTATCACTAAACATAACGGAGAAGGATTTCCTGACCTAATCCACATAGTTGGACAAGATGCAAATATATATGCCAGTAGCCTACTTTCAGATATAAATACATATCCTAATCTAGCATCAAAAATAAAATCCGCAGTAAGGTATGGAAATCGCAGATGGAACCTACATTTAGAACAAAATATCATTGTAAAAATGCCAGAAAATGGGTTTAGCAAAGCGTATGAATATTTGCACTTACTAAATAAAGATAAAAAACTATTTGATCAAAATTACAAAATGTTAGACCTAAGAGATCCAAACAAATATTACCTAGAAAAGGAATAATACAATTTCCTACCTTGCTATAGAGTTCATATATTGTAAAATCTAGAACCTATAATAATAGGTGAGCGAAAAGCAACGGCGTCCTGGATTCAAAGTAAACGACTATTTATAATTAATATTTTGCCCTTTCTACATGCTGGATTACTTTTTTAGTTCGCAAAGAATTAATTATTTTCTCAATATGTTCTGAGGATTCTACTTCTATATCAAATATCATTTCAAAATAATCAGGCTTACGGCTGGTAATTTTAAAATTAATTATATTACCACCATCTCGTGCTATTTCTGTTGATATTACAGAAAGCCCGGCCACTTCATTTAATAATACAACACTAACACGGCAAACAAACGGAATATTTGAAACATTACTATCCCAAGTCAGGTCGATTATACGTTCTGGCATGCCTGCAAAATTGTTCAGCATTTCACAATCAGAAGTATGTATAGTAATGCCACTCCCCGTATGAATTATACCAACAATTTTATCCCCAGGCAGCGGATGACAACATTTCGCATAATGCATAGCCATACCAGATATCAGGCCTTTGATTGGAACAGAATCTTCCTGAGAAAAGTCTGGCTTCTTCTTTCTTTTAAACTTAAGTAAAGACAATGTGGAGCTAAATTTACTCTTTTTAGGTTGAACTTGTTTTACTACCTCTTCCCTGGCAATAGTCCCCTCGCCTATAGCAAATAATAGATCATTAAGCGATTTATTGAAAAACTTACTAGCTTTTTCAAGAGATTTTGCTTCATCTGTAATCCCAGCAACTTTTAAAGCTTTACTAATAATATTTCGGCCAAGTTTTACATATTGGTCATATTGTTGGTTCCGAATTATTTTTCTGATTTCTGATCTTGCCTTACCAGTAACAACGAATTTTTCCCAAGATGGCGATGCCGTTTGGTTCTTCGAGGTTATAATTTCAACCTGATCACCGTTAACTAATTGCGTACGCAGAGGTACAATACGTCCATTAACTTTTGCTCCAACGCACGAATTACCAATATCGGAATGCACCATATAAGCAAAATCGACAGTAGTCGCGCCTTTCGGTAAGGCGACAAGGTTTCCTTTTGGAGTAAAGCAAAAAACTTGATCATAATACATTGCTAATTTTGTATTTTGCAAAAACTCGTCTGGTGCAGAATTTTGCTCTAGAATAGATAAAAGCTCTCTAATCCAAGTATACTTGCTGCCATCAGCACTATCCTTATGCCCTTGTTTATATCGCCAATGCGCTGCTACCCCTAGCTCAGCAATATCATGCATCTCTTGAGTACGGATCTGCACTTCTATTTTCTGCATCAGTGGTCCCATAACTACAGTATGTAAAGATTGGTAACCATTTCCTTTTGGTGTACTTATAAAGTCCTGGAAAGTATCAGGTACCATTTTATATGCAGCATGGGTAATTCCAAGCACCCTATAGCAATCTTCTATGTCTTTAACAATAATCCTAAAGGCTATAATGTCGTACAATTGATCAATTCCAACATTCTTTTGTTTCATTTTCATCCAAGTTGAATACGGAGTTTTTCGTCTACCATACACCTCAGCTTTTACACCGCCATCTTCAATTGTTTTTTTGATTTCTTGAATAATCTGATTTATATAATTCCCTTTATCACTCTCAATACTATTAAACCTATTAATTATAGATTCTCTAACTTCAGGATGCAAAACTCTAAAACATATATCTTGCAGCTCAACTTTAATCTGCTGGATTCCAATTCTTTCAGCTAAAGGAGCATATATTTCCATAGTTTCAAGTGCAATTCTTTTGCGTTTTTCAGGTTTTGATATGTAATCAATTGTACGCATATTATGCAATCGATCAGCTAGCTTGATTAGTAGCACCCGAATATCGTCACTCATCGCAAGTAGTAGTTTGCGAAAATTTTCAGCCTGCCTTGTACTGTCCGCCTTAAATTCAATTTTATTTAACTTAGTTACGCCATCTACAAGCTTGGCAATATTATGGCTAAAGTGCTTTTCAATATTTTCAAAAGTTAGATCTGTATCTTCAATCGTATCATGCAATATAGCAGTAACTATAGAATCTGAATCAAGCCGCATTTGAGCGATAATTTCTGCAACTTGTAAAGGATGGTAATAATAAGGGTCACCAGAAGCCCTTTTTTGTGAGCCATGATACTTTATAGCAAACTCAATTGCTTTTTTTACAACAGGCTCCTCAATAGAAACTCCATACGATTTATAATTATTTATAACTTCTTGAATATCCATAACTACCTATTCCACAGAATAATATACAGTCCAATATAAAATTTATCTCAACCGGTATTATCATTCAACAAAAAGCTATTATAATCTCTGACATTGACCCTTAAGGCAGCTTCAATGCCCATGATACTTAAGAACACCAGAACCGTTTAACACAGAAGGCTTTATTTTCAGAACTAGACAGTGATAGTATCATATGATACTATCATGATATGAGTTACAAACCGCGATTTAAAATAACGAACAATATCTTGCTATTAATTCAAGATATTTCAAAAGCTTTAGGCTTTCTTTCTGGTGCTAAGCTTAAAATTCAACCAACCAAGCTCCGTAAGAGTAATAAAATAAAAACTATACAGTCTTCGTTAGCTATTGAGGGCAATAGTTTAACAATTGATCAGATAACAGCTATTTTATTAGGCAAGAGAGTGCTTGCGCCCAAGAAAGATATCATTGAAGTTCAAAATGCCATCAAAGTATATGAGCAGATATGTAATTACGATCCCTTGTCATTAAATGACTTTTTAAATTCTCATAAGTTACTTCTACAGGATTTAATAGAGGATAATGGACAATGGAGAAGTAAGGGTGTAGGAATAATGCAGGGTAATAAAATTGTTCATATAGCCCCTAAGGCTAAAACAGTTGGCAAACTTATGCTGGAGTTATTCGATTTTCTTAAATCAAATAAAGATCTATCTTGGTTAATTAAAGCATGCGTGTTTCATTATGAATTGGAGCTAATCCATCCATTTTCAGATGGTAATGGTAGAATGGGTAGGTTATGGCAACAAATTATACTAATGAAAGAAGATAAAATATTTGAATATATACCTATTGAGACTCTAATTAAGGATAACCAGCAGCAATATTATGAAGTGTTGAGGCTATGCGATAAGGCTGGAGAATCAACTTTATTTATTGAGTTTATGTTAGGTCAAATTCGGTATGCCATAAATAGTTACAATGAAAATATATTGTCCAATGTAACTACACCTCATATGCGTCTTGAGTATGCAAGAGATTATTTTGTAAATAGAAACTTTTCTAGGAAAGAATATATATTACTTCATAAGGATATTTCTACAGCCACAGCAAGTCGTGATTTAAAATATGCGGTAGAGCAGAAAGCTTTGCAAAAAATTGGCGATAAAAACCAAAGCTTTTACCGTTTTAAAAATTATTGATTGTTTTTACATTGGCTAGTTAAGCATGGAGAGGTTAGAGACATTAAAGATTTTGACCTTACCCTAGTTTTCGGACAGTTAAAAATAGTAAGACTACAAGGATAATAAAATGGAAAAAAGACGAAATGAGCTGCGGGAAATTTCACTTTAACCCAATCAAAGAAAATGCTAATCTAGCAGAATATATTACAATAAATAATATTGGTAATCTTGTAAGTCGTAAACTGAAGGTCAACTACTATCATCTAAAGGCAGTAGTAGTTTAATTTAGTTAAATAAAGAATATTAGGT
Organism: Rickettsiaceae bacterium; assembly: GCA_030731565.1. Lineage (GTDB taxonomy): Bacteria > Pseudomonadota > Alphaproteobacteria > Rickettsiales > Rickettsiaceae > Megaera_A. Next base: position 19,646 of record JANQTT010000039.1, read on the forward strand.
TAAAAAAAATTTTTATTATTGTTTATTTATGTTGTTATTCACTATGCAGAACGCTTTTTCAAACGAGTTACATAAAGATTTTGTTTATTTAAGTGACATTGACTCTACTATACTCCAATCGGCAAGATATTTTTCATCGGAGAATTTTGTAGGCAAAAGACTAATAGGCTATAATAAAGCAACTATAATTTTAACTAAACAAACCGCAGATAGGCTTAAGCAAATACAAAACGAAGTAAAAAAAGATGGTTATGCATTAGTAGTTTATGATGCTTATAGACCTCAGAAAACCGTAGATGCTTTTATTGCTTGGAGTAAAGATATAAAAAGCCTTGGAAAGAAAGATGAATACTATCCTTATGTTAATAAAGAGAAAATATTTAAAGAAGGATATTTAATAACTAAATCAGGACACTCTCGAGGTAGCACCGTTGATTTAACCTTAATTAAAATAGATAAAAAAGTTTGCGAAATAGTTAAAAGTACTAGAGTTTTAACTGATGGTAGAAAAGTTACCTTTTTAGATGATGGAACTATTGACATGGGAACTTCATTTGATCTATTCGATAAAGCTTCTCACCACGATACAAATCTAGTAAGTGCAGAAGCAGTTAGCCTTAGAAACTACTTAAGAGAAAAAATGCTTAAATTTGGCTTTAAAGAGCTAAAAGAAGAATGGTGGCACTACACACTAAAAGATGAGCCATTTCCTAATCAATATTTCGATTTCAATATTGAATAGTTATAAAAGTAAGTGGTTACTTACTTTTGAGTCTGTCATAAACTTTGTGTAAGTTGTAAAATTTAAAACTAGTAAAATAGA
>JANQTT010000040.1:0-3008 GCA_030731565.1 Rickettsiaceae bacterium
TATTTTACTAGTTTTAAATTTTACAACTTACACAAAGTTTATGACAGACTCTTATCTTGAATTTAACTATGTCATCCCGGGCTTGATCGGTCTTGTTGCATGGCTTGGATACAACCCTAAAACCTCACTAGTCATGCTGAATTTATTTGGCTTTGCCGCCCTTGCGGGTCAGCATCTTAAACAAAGTGCATACTGAATTTGTTTCTTGAGATGCTGAAATAAATTCAGCATGACTATAAAATGGAAATTTTACTAAACTGAAGGATAGTTATAATTGTTTTTAAGCTTATAAACTTTTTCTATTGCATCGCTCTATGCATGTGCATTGAAGCGAAATCCCAGTTTACCATATGATCTAAAAAGATTGAAACATAGTCTGGCCTTCTATTGCGGAAGTCTATATAATAGGCATGTTCCCACACATCACATGCAATTAGAGGGGCCATATCATCAGTAAGTGGGGTTTCTGCATTTGCTGTTTTAACTATTTCTAGTTTATCGTTCTTATTATTCAGAACAAGCCAGGCCCAGCCGCTGCCAAATTGAGTTAAAGCGGCTTGTTTAAATTGTTTTGCAAATTCTTCGTAAGAGCCAAAATCTTTATTAATTTTATCTAGCATAGCGCCAGTAGGAATCCCGCCTGCACCAGGTTTAATTGAATGCCAAAAAAATGTATGATTCCAAATTTGCGCGGCATTGTTAAAAATAGCGTTATTTGTATTATGCGATGTTTTAATTATTTGCTCAAGATCCAGCCCGTGCATTTCTCTATTATCTTCAAGCAAATTATTTAGGTTAGTTACATAAGCATTATGATGCTTGCCATGATGGTAATCAAAAGTTTCTGGAGAAAAATGTGGCTCAAAAGCATCCTTCTTATAAGGGAGTTCTGGTAGTTTAAATGGAAATTTTTCTTGGTTTGAATGGTCGCAATAAGTCATTTTAATTCTCCTGAATTTATTATTATTTATAGCTATATTATAGCCTAAACATTTGAAGTAATGGTAATTATTTTACTATAGTCATCCACTTTAAACTTGTTGCGTCGTTGCTCGTCGCTCGCCTATTAGATATAGGCTTCGTCTCCTTGCGCCTAGCACCAAATTCAAATTGAATAACTATATAATTCTCTGCATACAGCCTGCATTTCTTCCAAATCACCGCTGCAATGTAGAACAATATCGCATCCTGCTTCTATTGTCATTTTAGTAACTTTGGCAAGACTTTCAAGAAATACTGGTTTTATTTCAAGTAATTTATTTTCACATTGTTCGATAATGATAGGATTTCCTATTTCATAAGCGTTAAAGCCAAATGTTTTTTTTAGCTCTTCTGCATATTGCTCTTTCCACTGTTTATTTTGGAATGCAAGCTCTAAAACTCTTTTTAAAATTGTACTTTTTTTTCCAATTTCTCCATGTAGAGCGTACATGCAAATATCATCTGAAACAAGCGTGCCCTTAAAGCCAATATTATTCCTAATATACTCTATAACCTTTTTTGAGGTGGTAGCTGTATTATCAGGATCTAGCGCTTTATATATAATGTGAGCTGTCATTCCCCATACTTTTTCTTTGGCGAGCTCCTTAAATACAGCAAAATCTGTTTCTTCTAGCGTCTCTAAAGGTTCTTCAACTATCGGAAGCTCATAGTGACTATCCACTGTCGCTCTGCCATGTCCTGGTATATGTTTAATGAATGGGATGCCTCCGCAGCGCGTGATACCAGCGATGGCTGCCCTGCAAAGATCAATTACTTGTTCTGGAGAACTTCCAAAGCTTCTGTCTCCAATAACATCACTAGCGCGGTCAAATTTTATATCACATACAGGGGCACAAGGAGAGTCGATTCCGAATTGCTTTAATTCAGACATCAGTTCTATGTAGTTGGCTTTTAATTCACTTTTAGCTTTTATTTTATTAGATTGGTAATTTGCTGCAAAATGTTCTGCACTTGGAAACAAACTCTTTGCTATAGGAGGCTTTATCCTAGCTACCCGGCCACCTTCTTGATCAATAAAAATTGGTGTTTCTCTGTCTGGGTATAAGCTTTTAAGTTCACTAGTTAGCTCGTTTAATTGTTGCTTAGTTTCAATATTTCGTGCAAATAGAATGAATCCTATGGCTTCGTTTTCCTTAAATAAGTTTATTTCATCATCGGTCAGGCGCGTTCCTGATATTCCAAAAATTACTGGTTTTACCATAGATTTGCTCCTTATATACTACTATTTAAGTATGTTTTTTTTCTAGGTTACTAATGCTTGAAAATTTATCAACATAAAATAATTGTATATTACCAACAGATCCATTACGATGTTTTGCAACTAATATTTCAGCAATATTGTGGGCTTTATCAAGTTTTTGTTGCCATTCTGTATATTTAACATCACCAGGTGATGGTTCTTCTCTTTTTAAATAATATTCTTCTCTATATAGGAACATAACTACGTCTGCGTCTTGTTCAATGGAGCCTGATTCACGAAGGTCGGATAGAATAGGGCGCTTGTCCACTCTTTGTTCAACAGCTCGAGACAGCTGAGCCAAGGCAATTACAGGGATATTTAGCTCTTTAGCAATAGCTTTAAGCCCTTGGGTTATTTCTGTGACTTCTAATACTCTGTTGTCACTATTTGAAGAACCTCGCATTAACTGTAAGTAATCTATAAAAATAATTCCTAGGTTATGTTTCCTTTTTAATTTTCTGGCTCTAGCCCTTACTGCTGAGATTGTAAGAGCCGGGGTGTCATCGATAAAAAATGGCATTTCAGAAAGTTCTGCAGCGGCTTTTCTAAGGTCATTGTAATGTTCTTCATTCACTTTTCCGCTTCTAAGGTTGGAAGAATCTACCCGTGCTATCATAGATAGCAACCGGCTGGCAAGTTGTTCTGCCGACATTTCAAGCGAGAAAAAGCCTACAGATAGCTGTTTCTCATCATCTTTTGCCTTTGCAGCAAGAGCTCTACATGCATTAAATGCAAAATTAATAGCAAATGCAGTCTTACCCATAGA
>JANQTT010000040.1:3018-5228 GCA_030731565.1 Rickettsiaceae bacterium
AAGGTCTACCGGCGATTATAACTAAGTCTGAATTCTGGAAGCCTGATAATTTATTATCCAAATCTACTAATCCAGTAGATATTCCTGTTACATGATCCGAGTTTTTCATTGCCCTGTTGATGCTATCTAATGATTCGGCGACAGGATCACGCATAGCAACAAAGCCTTTATCATTTAGGCCTTCGCTAGCTAGATGATACATTTTACTTTCTGCAACTTCTAGCTGCTCTATTGCGCTTTGTTCTAGCGTAGATGCATATGCATCATTGACGATTTCTTCTCCAATTTGAATTAGGCTCCTCTTAATTGCTAAATCATAAATAATTTTCCCATAATCTTTTGGGTTAATTACCACCATAGCTAGAGTAGTAAGCTTTATCAGATATTCGTCACCATTAGCCTCTTGGTATAGCGGCTCTTTGTCGAGCATTGAACGGATAGTTATTGGATTAGAGCTTAAGCCTTTTTCGTTTAAAATTTCGATTGCATTATATATTTTTTGGTGCAATGGCTCATAAAAATGCTCTGGTTTTAAAAATTCGCTAACTTGTTCGATCAGATCGCTATTTATTAGTATCGCGCCAAGTAACATTTGTTCAGCATTGAAGTTTGCTGGTAGTTTTCTTTGTAAATCGTCTTCTGTTAGTATTTTAGACATTTATTATATGCCTCTAAGGAATTTATCTGCTTCTAGGGCCGCCATGCAACCGGTGCCAGCAGCTGTCACGGCTTGTCTGTATATTTTGTCTTGGACATCACCAGCAGCATATACTCCTAAAACGCTGGTTTTTGTTGAGCCTGGTGTGGTTATAATATATCCTTCATCGTCCATTTTTATTTGGCCTTTAAACATTTCTGTATTTGGTTTATGGCCAATTGCGATAAAGACTCCTTCGCATTTTATTTCTTTTACGTTGTTATCTTTGATGTTTTTTATTTTTATACCCGTAACTGATTTAGGGTTTATATTTCCGACTACTTCTTCTAGTACATGATTCCATATAACTTCTATCTTATCATTTGCAAACAACCTGTCTTGAAGGATTTTTTCGGCTCTAAAAGCATCTCTTCTATGGATTACATAAACTTTACTTGCAAGATTAGTTAAAAACAAAGCTTCTTCAACAGCTGTATTACCGCCGCCAACAACAGCAACTTCTTTGCCTTTAAAGAAAAAGCCATCGCATGTAGCACAGCCAGAAACCCCAAAGCCTTGGAATTCTTGTTCTGAATCAAGACCTAGCCATTTTGCCTGGGCGCCTGTTGATATAATGATGCTATCTGCCTCATATATATCGCCAGAAGATGTATATGCTTTAAATGGTTTGTTTTGAAAATCAACTTTTTCTACATAATCGTGAATCATCTTAGTTCCAACATGTTCTGCTTGTTTTTCCATTTCTTGCATAAGCCACGGGCCTTGGATCGTTTTAGCAAAACCTGGGTAATTTTCCACGTCAGTAGTTATTGTTAATTGCCCTCCTGGTTGCATACCATGAATTAATATAGGATCTAGAGACGCCCTTGCGGCATATATAGCAGCGCTTAAACCAGCTGGTCCAGATCCTATTATTAAAACGCTTGTTTTAATCGTTGAATTTTTCATATTTTACTCTTTTCCAATTATCGAAGATCGCTTTAAGTCAAGTTTATATCTTGCAAGAAAATTGCGGCCATAACAGGCATATATATTAGTACAAAAAGCAAAGAAAGCAATACCGCTGCTGCCATTTTTTCTGGATATATTTTATAAAGTGAGGCAAGAACAATTGTATTAGTAGCAAGCGGAGCCACGCATAGCAGCTGTAATGCATTATAATAATTAGTATCTAGCTGCCCAAATATAAAACGGTCTAATAAAATGAATATATTAAAAAGTATTGGATAGAATAAAAATTTACTTGCAAAAGCTGCCCCTGTGAATTTTAGGTCTAGTTTAAATTCTTTTATTTCTGAAAGCGCGAGTCCTATTGTTACCATACCTAAAATTGAAAATGCGCCTTTCATATTCTTCACAAATTCATCAAAAAAATCAGGGAGTTTAAAACCCATTAGGCTTAAAGCACAACCAAAGAAGAAAGCATTTAACAGAGGCAACCTTGCGACTTTCAAGACGCTTTTTTTAAATGTAGTTACGCTGCGAGCACAAAAATAGCATCCTACAGAAGCTTCGTATATGGAAATTCCTATTAATCCAAGAGCATATATAC
>JANQTT010000041.1 GCA_030731565.1 Rickettsiaceae bacterium
CTATAGCAAGATCCCTGATATAGAAGCAAATATTCGTCTAAATGCCAGATTACTGCACAAAGAAGCTGGGGTGGAATCATTTTTTGCAGAGCTTAAAAAGCTAGACCCAAAAGCTGCTAAAATCTTGAACGTTTCGGATACCCAAAGAACAATTAGGGCTTATGAGGTAATCAAGCAAACGGGTAAATCAATTTTAGATTTCCAGGAAGAGGAAAATTATAAACCTTTGCCTGATTTTCAGTTAAAGATTATATCCCTTTTACCTGAACGTAATTTTTTATACGAAACATGCAATCAACGTTTGAAAACATTGTTTAGTTTAGGCGGAATCGATGAGGTGGAGCTAGCTTATAAAACTTTTGGGGAAATCCAGACTACAGCAATGAAGGCGCTTGGAGTACATGAGATTATTCAGTATATAAAAGGGAAGATTTCTTTAGATGAGGCGATAAAGTTGGCTAGTGCAAAAACGCGGCAATATGCAAAAAGACAAACTACCTGGTTTAAGAATCAAATTAAATCAGATCAAGTTATTGAGTTTGATTCAGAAAAACAATATCATAAAATTATAGATGACATTATTCTCCACTTTTAAACCTAAATCTAAATTACCGCAACTATACTATAACTTCAAAAGATAATTAGAGTTTTTGATTTCAAGTAGTCCTTCTGGCAATTTTTGCTTTAGTTTATAAATATGCGTTTCAATAGTGGTAGATTCAGTGTCACGGTGGTGCCCCCAAACAGTTTGCTGCAAGGTCTCTTTATCAGTAGTAAATTTGCTGCTGATGAGCATAGCCTTAAATAAATCATTCTCTTTACTCGTCAGCATTATTTCGCTATCTTTTGATAGTAAAGCCATTGCGCGTTCATGATAAATCCAATTATTATCGATCGCACAAAATAGGCTAGGATCTGCAGCATTTTTATTGATTATTTTAATTAAACTTTGCAAAAACAAAGGTTTTGGAATTGCTATTTCTCTTTTTAAAATTTGTGCTTTTGTTAGGTTAATAATAATATTAGCTTTATATAGGGAGGAAATATCTATGTGTGTTTTAGAATCAATAATTAAAATATCAGCCTTTTCTATAAAATCTACGGAATGGTAATCGGTAAAGTCGTAGTCAGTATTATCCGATAATGCATTCCGTATTATATTATTCTGGCTTGCTATGAAAAATTTCTTTTTCATTAAATCTAATAAAATCATCTATTTGCTATTACTAACACTTTTAGCAGTTTGACCTTTTTCTACCCAAAAACCTTCAGAGGGAGATAAATCAGAAGAAACAGCCCCTCTATCATCAAATACAAAACACTCTCCTTTCCATGTGTTATTAGTATTCTTTGTATCTTCCAAATATTGCAGTATACCGCCTTTTAGGTGGAATACTTCCTCGATCCCCATACTTTTAAGAAGTGCAGTCGATTTTTCACAACGAATCCCGCCTGTACAGAACATAGCGACTTTTTTGTTTTTAAGTATTTCCAGGTTTTGCTTTGTCCATTCCGGGAATTCTCTAAAAGTTTCGGTTTGAGGATCAATAGAGCCTTCAAACGTACCAACTTTAACTTCATAACTATTTCTAGTATCCACAGTAATGACGTCTTCTCTTTTAATGAAATCATCCCAGTCTTTAGTTTCAATATATTGACCTTTCAGGTTTTCTACATCAAGATCAGTATATTTTAGTGCTACAATTTCTTTTTTTAATTTTACTTTAACTTTTGTAAAAGGTGGCTTATCACAATAGTTAACTTTGGCATTGATTTCTTTTGCTCCGGTTAGTTTGCGCAATTCTTCCATCAAGTAATATAGATCTTCCTCTTTTCCTGATATAGAGCCGTTAAGGCCTTCGGGAGCGACTAGAACTGTTCCATAAATAAATTTTTTCTTCGCTCTTAATAAAATTTGCGGCTGTAAAATTGCAGGATTATTAATATTTGTAAAGCTATAAAAACTCAGTACAGCTATTTTGTTCTCATGATTAGTCATAATATCTAGTTTTTTTATCAATTAATTTTATTGCAGCGGGACAGCAACGAACATTGTATAATTGCCTCTTTTTACAAGTAGCACAACGTTACTTTTACCAGAATCGGAAAGTTGCTTTTCGTAAATTTGATTAAACTGATCTACATTTTTGATATTTTTCTGATCAATTGCAATTATCAGATCTCCTATTTTCAGATCAATAGCTGAGTTTTGCTCAGCTACGCCTACTACAACAATTCCCGCACCATTTTCATTCATATCTAGCTTTTCTTGCAAATCTGGTGAAATATTACTAAACATAATTCCAGCTTTTTCTATAGTAGCTTCCTTTTCATTCGCCGGTTGTTCTTTCTTTGATTCCGATGGCTCGGTAATTTTTGCTGTCAGATTTACTGGTTTACCGTTTCTTAGAACTGTTAGTTTAACTTTATCTCCAATATGACTTTCAGCAACAAACAATTGTAGTTTTCTTGAGTTTAGTATAGGCTGGTCGTTAAATTTTGTAATTAAATCACCTTGTTTTAATCCAGCTTTATCTCCTGTTCCGCCTGTTCTGACGTTTACTACCAATACGCCACTAGTCTCTTTTAAAGACATAGCCTCTGCTAGTTCTTTGGTTACTTCTTGCACTCCAACATCTAGACGTCCACGACTGATTTTGCCTTTTTCTTTCAATTGCTTCATAATATCTATGACAGTGTTGGAAGGTATAGCAAAGCCTATACCAATATTTGTACCACCGTTTATATCTGGTATAGAAGTGTTAATGCCTATTACTTTACCGTGTATATCGTATAATGGACCGCCAGAGTTTCCGGTATTAATAGCTGCATCGGTTTGTAAAAAATCGTCAACAAGTTCATCTTGGTTTAAGCCAAGGTCTCGCCCTTTTGATGAAATGATACCTGTTGTAACAGTGCCGCCAAAACCAAGCGGGTTGCCAATAGCTATTGCTATATCACCAACGCGTACCTTGCTTGAATCTGCAAATTCTACTGCCGGCAATTTTTTCTCAATGTTGATTTTAAGCAAAGCAAGATCTGTTTTCGGATCAGTGCCTATAATTTTGGCTGGTACTTCGGTATTATCCAAAAGTTTTATATATATTTCATCTGAGCCTGAGACAACATGGTCATTTGTCATTATGTAACCATCTTGATCAACAATAAACCCAGAGCCTAATGATAGGGTACTTGGATTTGCTGAGATATCATCAAATGAAAATGGCACATTGAATTGTTCAAAAAAACTATTAAATTTGTCTAGAGGCAATATTTCCGGTAGAGATGCAACTTTTGGATTCGTTTGCTCGTTGTATTTAACAGTATAAATATTCACTACACTAGGCATTAGGGGCTCAATAATATCTGCAAAACTAGTAATATGTGCGGTAGTAGTCGCATGTGCAGAACTTGCATGAGCCAAAACAATTATATAAGCTAGCACCTTGCCTAATATTTTCATGGTATTATTTTCCTACTCGCAAATATTTAAAAAATTCAGAAGTTGGCGATAATACAAATTGAGTATTATCTTTAGATAATGAGGCCTTATAAGCAATTAGTGATCTATAAAATTGATAAAATTCAGGATCTTTTGAATATGCTAAATTATATATCTTAGCAGATTCTGAGTCGCCTAAACCCTTTATTTCTTGAGCTTCCATAAAGGCAGTAGCTAGTATGACTTGCTTTTCTTTATTAGCACGAGATTCAATTCTTGCGCCTGCTTCTTCCCCTTCTGCCCGGATTTGTTTCGCTTCTTTATGACGTTCCGTTTGCATCCTTGAATATATAGCTTCACTATTTTCATGTGGTAGGTCTGATTTTAAGATTCTAACATCAATCACTTTAATACCAAAAGATACAGCTTCGTTATGGACTATATCACGTATCTGCAGCATCAAATCCGATCTTTTTTCTGAAAGGAGAGTATTTAATGGTACTCTACCAATAACGGTTCTCATTGAAGATTCAAGGAGTTTATTAAGCCGTAAATTCGCTCCCGAATAGTTGTTTAAAGTTTTAATAAATCTTACAGGATTGACTATCTTATATTTCGCAAAAGCATCTACAATCACTCTTTTTTCGTCTGAGGCTGTAAGCTCTTTTTCTTCGGCCGTAACATTTAAAATCCTTTTATCTAAAAACCGTACGTTTTGAATAAAAGGAATTTTTATATTTAGCCCAGGATTATCAATAGTTCTTACTGCTTCACCAAATTGAAGCACAACAGCTGTATAGCGTTGATCCACCGTAAATAATGAACCGCTTAACAATATGAAAGTAGCGAGAATCGCAGCAATTGTAATATATAATTTATTCATATTTTGGCTCTTCCTATTTGTTTAATAAGTTTTTTTGATTTACAGACATGTGCGGAAGCATCCCTTCGCCGCCCATAATGATTTTATCAGATTTTTCAAGAATAGATTCAATAGTTTCCAAATAAAGCCTGTTTTTGGTTACATCTTTATTTGTTTCATATTGCTTATAAACTGCATTAAACCTGGAAGCATTACCTTTTGCTTGGGAAACTACTTCAGCTTTGTAACCTTCAGCTTTTTGTGTAATTCTTGCGGCTTCACCACGTGCTCTTGGCAGGATATCGTTCATGTAAGCTTCAGCTTCATTTATAACTTTTTCTTTATCCGCTTTTGCAGTTTGTACATCACGATAAGCTGCAATTACTTCTTTTGGCGGTTCGGCCCTTAGTAATTTTACTTGTTCAATTTCAACGCCAGATTCATATTGATCGAGCGTTTTTTGTATTAATTTCTCAATTCTATCGGCTATAAATTGTTTTTTATTCGAAAGAACAGAAGTAATAGGTGTATTACCTATAACTTCACGGATAGCGCTTTCAGAGGCAGCTTTTACTGTATCTCTTGGATCTTCGATATTAAAAACAAATTTTGGAAGGTCTTTAATATGCCACATAGCATCGACATTTAATTCAATAATATTCTCATCACCTGTCAACATCAGGCTTTCTGATTTTATATCCCTTGATGCAACAGCTCCGCCTACTCTTGCTTGTCCAGTTGAACGGTAACCTATTTCAACTCGTCTTGATTGATCAACTTTCTCGACAATTTCATCTTCTATTGGCCTTGGAAGCCTATAGTTCAGGCCTGGGATTCCAACTCTATGAAATTTACCGAATCTAATTACTATTGCTTGTTCGCCTTCGTTTACCTTGTAAATTCCAGAAGTAATCCAAATTAAAAATAATGCAGCCAAGATTAAAAGAATTATTTTTTTATCAAAATTAAAATTAAAGTCGTTTAAATTAAACTGGTTTTTTCGTTTTTTTGTAAAAATATTATCTTCATTATCACTTTCGAAATCATCCCAGGGAGATTTTTTAAATATTTGCATATAAAGTTTACTAACCATTAAATAGAACCGCGGATTTTGTTGTTATCAAGTACTCATTTGATATAATATATAAAAATTATAAAATATTGCAAGCATGACAAGCAAAGCTCCCGAGAGAATTAAGACACTAACTGATAAATTATCATTTTCTGATGGTTCAACTGTCAGTTCCAGATCTTCTGATCTTGTAATTAATAAAGATAAACTTGGTTTTTCCATTGATATTAGCGGGATCGAGTTGCAGGAAGCGGAAAAAGTTCGCAAATTAGTGATAACTGAAATTGAAAAACAAGAAAAATTTGAGAAAGTCAGTATTGTTTTAACTAGCACGCGGGCAAATAAAGGTGATGAAAACCCTAAACTTCATGTTGATGGCGTGAAGGAAATTATAGTTGTCGCTTCTGGAAAAGGTGGAGTTGGTAAATCTACTGTTGCAGCATTATTAGCGCATAAGCTAACAGCTGAAGGCAAAAAAGTTGGCATTATTGATGCTGATATTTACGGTCCATCAATTCCACATATGTTGAACTTAAGTGGGAAACCAGGCCTTGAGGATAATAAAATGATTCCTCTTGAAAATTATGCAATCAGCGTTAATTCTATTGGGTTTTTAACAGAACCAGGAGCGTCGATAAGTTGGCGTGGGCCTATGGTTAGTAAAGCATTATATCAATTAATTTCTCTAACAAAGTGGGGCAATCTGGATTACCTTATAATTGATACTCCTCCAGGTACTGGCGATATACATCTGAGTTTGCTACAAAATTATATTGTTGATAAAGTCATTATGGTAGTAATGCCACAAAAAATTACCGAACTTGATGTTAGTAGGGCGATTAGCTTATATAAAAAATTTAAGGTGCCAATTTATGGGATCATTGAAAATATGACTCATTACATTGACCAAAATACGGGGAAAGAGATAAAAATATTTGCGGGAAACAGCAGTAGCCAAATTTCGCAGGAACATAATATACAATTACTAGCAAAGCTTCCAATTATTCCAGAATTATCCGCCGCCTGCGATTCAGGTAGCGATTTAAAAGAGTTTTCTAAGTTGTTGACTTTTTTACTGTGAATCAAATTTATCATAAACCACTATAACTTGTAATTTTTTGTAAAATCCTTTATGGTTCTTCTGGAACTTTTGTGTATGAAATTTATATGTTAGAGCAAATATTAAAATCAGCTGAAGAGAGAATTAAACTAATTACTAATTCTCGCGGGATGCAGGATGCGAAGATTGAGTATCTTGGAAAATCAAGTCAGATTAATCAAGAAATGAAAAAGCTGGGCAGGGCAACTCCGGAGGAGCGAAAAGAGCTTGGTCAAAAAATCAATAGAGTAAAGCAAAAAATTCAGGAAATTCTTGATGAGCAAGCGCTTATTGTGGAAAAAACTGAGCTTGAAAAGCGTTTTAAAAATGAAAAGCTGGATTTGACAATACCGGCTCGTCCAAGATCAAAAGGGAGCATTCATCCGATTACACAATGCACAGAGGAGCTGGTTCAAGTATTTTCTAAATATGGATTCGATATTAAAGATGGTCCAAGCATTGAAGATGATTGGTATAATTTTACTGCGCTCAATATTGATGAAAATCATCCTGCGCGTCAGATGCACGATACCTTTTATTTAAATAAAACCGATGATAGTACAAAGCTTCTTAGAACCCATACATCGCCAATTCAGATTCGCACTATGCAAAATGAAGAACCGCCATATAGGTTCATAGCACCAGGTAGGACATATCGTTCTGATTCAGATTTAACTCATACACCAATGTTTCACCAAATTGAAGGAATGGTGGTGGACAAAAATATTCATATGGGCCATTTAAAGTACGTTATTATTGATTTTATTCGCACTTTTTTTGAACAACCAAATATAGAAGTTCAGTTCCGTCCTAGCTTTTTTCCCTTTACAGAACCTTCTGCGGAAGTGGATATTAGGATGAATAAGGATGACAAGTGGCTTGAGGTCCTTGGTTGTGGTATGGTGCACCCAAATGTACTGAAAAATGTTGGGATCGATCCGGAAGTATATCAAGGATTTGCTTTTGGCCTTGGGGTTGAGCGTTTTGCGATGCTGAAATATGGTATCCGTGATTTACGCCAATTTTTTGAAGGCGACCTGCGCTGGTTAAATCATTATAACTTTTCGGCGCTAGATATTCCAACATTAGCAGGAGGTTTGACGAGATGAGGTTTACATTAACATGGCTTAAGCATTTCTTAGATACAGATGCAGCGCTTGAAAAAATAGCTCACACCTTGACAATGACTGGTTTAGAAATAGAAGATATTGATGACAAGTCAAAAGATCTAAAAGATTTTGAAGTTGCTGAAATTATCGAAGCAAAACAACATCCTGATGCAGATAAACTAAAGGTCTGCACCGTAAAAACAAAATCGGATACGTTGCAAATTGTGTGCGGAGCGCCTAATGCAAGAGCCGGAATTAAGGTCGTACTTGCAAATGTTGGTACAGTAATACCAAATGGTAATTTTAAAATCAAAAAATCAAAGATCCGTGGTGTTGAAAGCGTCGGTATGCTGTGTTCAGCAGAAGAAATAGGAATACCAGGCGATTCTTCTGGCATAATCGAGCTAAAAGAGGATGCGGTTATTGGGGATAATGTAGCAAAACATTTAGGTGTTGATGATCCGGTTTTACATATTAATATCACTCCAAATAGAGCCGATGCACTTGGGGTATATGGTATTGCACGCGATTTAGCAGCTTCGTCTATTGGAACCCTGAAAAAACTAGAAATTCCAAAAATAGAAGAATCTTTTACTAGTAATGTCAGCCTAACTAATAATAATGAAAAAGCCAGCCCATTTTTTGCTATCCGTGAAATTGAAGGGCTTGAGAATAAAGAATCTCCAGAATGGCTCAAGAATTATTTAGATAATATTGGCGTTGGTTCGATCTCACCACTTGTTGATGTAACAAATTATATTTCCTACACATTCGGGCAACCAATGCATGCATATGATGCAGATAAAATATCTGGAGGGTTAACAGTTGAAACGCTATCAGAAAGCGCAGGTTTTAAGGCGCTTAATGATAAAGAATATATTTTAAAACCTGATGATATTATTATACGTGATGAGCAAGAAATCCATTGCGTTGCTGGTATTATTGGCGGCATTAATAGTTCATGTTCAGAAAATACGACTAGGGTAATATTGGAAGCTGCTAGCTTTAATTCAGAATATATCGCAAGAGCAGGGCGTAGGCTTCAGATAGATACTGACTCTAGATATCGTTTTGAACGAAACGTCAATAGTGAGTTTACCCAAAATGCTTTAGATATAGCGACAGATTTAATTCTGTCTATTTGTGGTGGGTCAGCTTCAAAAGTTATAACGACAGGCGATGCAAAGCTACCAGCTAGAACAATTGATTTTCCGACTGATTTCCTAAAATCTAGGGCAAATGTTAATTTAAACGAGAAAGAAATCAGCGATATCCTAAGCAAGCTTGGATTTGAATGTAAAATTTCGGATAAGTTTATAAACATTACAATCCCAAGCTGGCGCTACGATGTGTCTATTAAAGAAGATATCGTTGAAGAAATCGTAAGGATTTATGGATATGATAAACTACCAGAAACGCCGCTGCCTGCTGCGGATATATCTCGAATTATTCCAAAAGACCAGAGACGCGCTACTGATATAAAACGATTACTTGCTAGCGCAGGTTATACGGAAGTTGTAACATGGTCGTTTATGGATAGTAAAAAGGCAAAATTATTTTCAAATTTAAAAGACGAGCTAATTCTGCAAAACCCAATTAGTTCTGACCTAGATTATATGCGGCCATCGATTTTGCCTAATTTATTAAAGGTAGCAAGTAATAACCTTAATAGATCTTTCCAAAATTTTTCATTATTTGAGTTTGGTCCAATTTTTAAAAATGCAGGTGATGAAGTGATAAATCATGCATGCGCAATTAGGACAGGAGCAACTTCTAGTAAAAATAGTCATGGCGATTCTAGAAAATTTGATGTTTTTGATATGAAGTCTGATATTGCCATGTTGCTAGAATTAGCAGGCCTTGATATTAATAAATGCCAAATTAAAAATAATGTACCAGAATATTACCATCCTACACGGTCAGCTAGCCTAAGTCTGGGAAAGGATATTCTTGGATATTTTGGGCAAGTGCATCCGTCTATCTTAAAAGCATTTGAAATTGATATTGACGTTATGACATTTGAACTTAATATTTCAAACTTGCCATATAGTAAAGATAAGTTTGGAAAAAGGCCGGATTATGCAGCTTCTGATTATCAGAAGATTGTCAGAGATTATGCGTTTATTGTTGATGTAGATCAGCCGGTTGGAGAAATGCTGAACTTAATTCAGAATGCTGATAAAAAATTAGTAAGGGCTGTAGAGGTTTTTGATATTTATTCTGGCACTAATATTGAAGATGGTAAAAAATCAGTAGCACTATCAGTTAGTATTCAGGATGATAATAAAACGTTAGAAGAGGCCGACATTGAAAAGATCAATAAAGCGATTATTGATGGTGTAGTTCAGAAGTTTGGTGCAGTTTTAAGGGATAGCTAAAGATGCTGGTTTTGTTTGGGTATGAAGAAAAAAATTGGCAGTTAAATAAGTATAGATATCATAACCACCAGCGCGATTATCCTCCAGCTAACGCGGTCATCCCGGGCCTGATCGGAATTGTTGCATGGCTCGGATACAATCCTAAAACCCCACTAGTCATGCTGAATTTATTTCAGCATCTTAAACAAAGTGCACACTGAATTTGTTTCTTGAGATGCTGAAATAAATTCAGCATGACTATAAAGTAGAAATTTTACTATAAGCCGAGCCATGAAACAATGTTACTCGTATGGAGGATCCAAAGCAAAATGCGGGTTGTTGTTTTTAAGGGATCCAAAAGATCCCGGATCAAGCCCGAGACGGACCGCGTTAGCTGGAGGATAATCGAGCTGGTGGTTATGATATCTATACTTATTTAACAATGCCAGAAAAAATCTGCAGACGAGCGCTGAGAAATATACAGTAATTAAATAATTACTGTATATTTACACAAATTTTTGATATTACCCTTCGATCGAGTCAACTAAGTTTGAAGCATTACCAATAACTAACATACCTACACCACTTGGATCTGTATCATCATTGTAATAATCATAATCTGCTAAGGTATTTTCTTCTCTGCATGTATTCTTATAAGATGGTGGATTATTTCCACTGCTAATACTAATGCTACCAGAATGTGTATATATGAACGGTTCATCTCCAGCTGAAAATGTAACACCATTAGCAGCTATCCTTATAGTTGAGTGCGGCATTAATTCTAATTTAATTCCATTTTCCAGTGAAATATTGCCACTAATAGTTGCTGATATACCAGTAAGAACTGTTATTTTTGCCTGCGAATTTGCATTACTAAAGCTAATAGTTGATGCGTTGCCGTTAAGGTTTTCTATACCAAAGTCAACAGCTTTGTTAACAGTCAAATTTGCTGTACCAAAGTCCGCCGCATTACCACCAAGGCTAATAGTTGATGCGTTGCCCCGTTAAGGTTTCCTGTATTAACGGCGTTTGCGCCCGCTGAATCAATTCTTCCATTAACTTCTAAAGTTGCATTTCCTGCTTTATTTGTTATTGCCATATATAATTACTTTATTATTTTTATAATTTGTACAAAATATAACTTATTTTAATACTTATTGTCAACATAAAAGTTAATATATCTTTATAATTTAAAACATAAAAATGCTCTTCATCAACATAACATAGAAACACTTATAATTCATCCCACATATCATCAATTTTCTTAATTACATCTATATCCATATCGATCTTTTCTCCCCAGTTACGTTTAGTCTCTGGCGGGATTTTATTGGTTGCATCAATTCCTAGTTTGCTTCCCAGACCAGATTCGGTTGAGGCAAAATCTAGGTAATCAATTGGTGAGTTTTCGATAAAAGTACTGTCACGTTTTGGGTCTGTTCTAGTTGATATTGCCCAGACCACTTCTTTCCAATCACGAATATCAATATCATCATCAACAATAATAACGTATTTTGTGTACATGAATTGCTGAAGGAATGACCATACTCCCATCATCACCCGCTTTGCTTGGCCTGGATAGGTTTTTTTGATTGAAACAATAGCAAACCTATATGAGCAACCTTCAGGAGGGAGGTAAAAATCAACAATTTCTGGAAATTGTTGCTGAATCAATGGAACAAACACTTGATTAAGCGCTTCACCTAAAATTGACGGTTCATCTGGTGGCTTTCCGGTATAGGTACTCAAATATATTGGCTCTTTTTTCATTGTTATGGCTTTAACTGTGAAAATTGGAAATTCCTCTATATCATTATAATAGCCAGTATGATCACCAAATGGTCCTTCAGGGTGTGATTCAGTTAAGCTGATTTCGCCTTCTATAATTATCTCAGCGTTAGCTGGTACTTTAAGGTCTATAGTTTTGCATTGCACAAGTTCAATAGATTTCTTTTGGAGCAAACCTGCAAAATTATATTCGGACATATTATTGGGAATAGGCATAACTGCGGCAAGCGTTAATGCCGGATTTGCTCCGATAATAGCTGCTGCTGGCATGGATTTTTTTCCAAGCATTTGCCATTTTTTGTGATGCTGTGCCCCGCCTCGCATTTTCAGCCAGCGCATAATCAGCTTATTTTTGCCAATTGGTTGCATCCTATATATGCCTAGATTGTAATTATCAGTTTTTTCTTTTCCTGTGCCTTTAGTTACAATTAATGGCCAGGTGATTAAGGGGCCTATATCTCCGGGCCAGCAAGTTTGGATCGGCAAGTCAGCCAGGTCTGGATCGGTAATAACTACTTCTTGGGAAGCTCCTTTAGATACATTTTTTGGTGGCATTGCCATTATTCTTTTGGCAAGTGGCAACATTGAAAAGGTTTCCCTCAAGGATGATGGTGGTTCTGGATTTTTCATAAACGCAAGCAGTTCACCAAAGGCTCGAAGTTCGCCCGATTCTTTCATGCTAAGGCCCATAGCAATGCGTTCCTTGCTCGCAAATAGGTTGGTTAGTACCGGATATTTTGAAGGTTTGCCATCATTTTTAATCACATTTTCAAATAATAAAGCAGGGCCATCGATTGCCAAATACCTACGGCTTATTTCGGTAATTTCTAAATTTGTTGAAACTTGTTTTGTTATTCTTTTTAGATGATTATTTTTTTCTAAAAACTTTAAAAAAGCAGGTAGGTCTTTATAACTCATAGGGATTTTTTAGTATTTAACCATATGCTCAGGATGATACAAATAAATACATTTGCATAACAGAGAAAAATGTAGTTTAGATCTTTATAAGCAATTTTTTGTAAAGTGAAGTGAAAATATGATGCTATTAAAATGGGGGCAAAAGTTACGATATATTGTTTGATATGCGATTTTCTATTATACGGTTGTTTTAAAAAAATACTTAATGCTAAAAAAACGAAAGCAAAGTTGAATAATGGCCAAATAATTCGTATATGGCCATCGGTTATTAATCTATTTTGTTTTTCAATTGGCAAGCTGCTATCTGGCCAAAGCATTTCATTTAAATACAGCTCAAGGCTTGTCTTGTTACGAGATTTTTCTTCTGATGTAGAGCTTGTTATGGAAACAGATAGAGAATCAAAATAAAGTTTTGTTAGTTTGCCATTTTTATCATATGAATGTCTTATTCCATCGACTAATTCAAATTTAGTATTATCAGGGATTGTAGTAATAATTCTTCCTTGTTTTGCAAAAAAAATAGTCCTATTTTCTGGAATTTTATTATCAAAAAATATTACTCCATCCATTAAGCCATCAGAATGTTTGCTATCAATATAAATGGTTGAAGTTGGTGATATCTGGTTGAATGTCCTTGCGTCAATTATGTTTGTTACATAACCTTTTTGGAAGCTGTTTGTTTCTTCTTTTAATTTATTATATGAATAAGGCATTAAATATGCGGAGATATAAGCAGAAAAAATGGTGATAAGTGTAGTCAGGTATAGAGCTGGTTTCAAGATATTAAAATTACTTAGTCCTGCGCTTTGAAATATGATTAATTGCCGCTCTTCCTGCAAGCGATTATATACAACAATGACCGAAGTAACGGTAATTATAGGTAATATCATAAAAAGCAGCGAAGGTATTAAAAACATTACTATTTTAATAAAATTTTGAAACGCAATGCCTTTATCTATGAAGTGGACTAATCGTAGTGTTTGGGTTATCCATACCAGGCTAGTTAAGACTGTGCTTAATATTAAAAAGGTAGGTAAAATTGTTTTAAATATATATTTTTTATACGTATTCATGATTGAGTTAATAACATATATTCGGGCAAGTCCTATTTGGAAAAAGGTTTTACTCTTATAAAGCAACCTATTTTATAAATTTTACGAAAGTCTAAAAGTAACGCTTAACTATTTTAAATCAATTCCCCATTGATCATACAATGCTTTATGCTTTTCTTCGTACTTTGCAATTTTTATATTAATTTTTGCCGAATATAATTTTACGACAAGTAATGGCATTGAAGCGTATAGTAGCTGCCCAATAAAAGCTGCTCCATAAATAATCATCCAAGTTCCTACGTCTGCTAGGATCTGTTTTGCAACATAATCAACAGAGGAGCTTTCCCACATGCGTATTAGATACGGCATGACGCCAATTAAGTTAAAACTACATATCGTAGCTGATAGACACCTATGAGAGTTTTTATCAAAAAAGATCGCAAAAACTGTTGGAAGCATTGCGGCTGTGAAAAAGATAAAAGCATACCTAGAAATTACCAGCACCATTAAGGCAATAACAATAGCTATAACTTTGATTAATGAAGATGCAAACTTAAAGCTTTTATCCGTATTTTCTTTTGACATAATAAATTCCTACATAATAACAGCTACTGTTACAATAAAGCACAGCACATATGATAATAAAACAGTTGTCTTTTGCCCTAGTGATAAAGCGTTATTATAAATATTATCTTGGTTGGTTAATAATTGTATCTTTTTTTCTATTATTTTAGCCTGACGGCAGGCTTCGTAATATCCGTTATAATCATTAATAAATTGTTGTTGATCAGAAAGCATTTGAATTATTTGGTTAAGGTCTCCCTCTTTCGAAATTTCTTCAATTTTACTAATAGTTAGTTTTTTAAATTCAACGTTGTGTAAATGTTCTTCAAACATTTTTTTTAAATCTAATGAGATAGCCTTGCATATATTCGAAATTTCTATAGTTGGCTCGTGTTGTTGTAGCAGGTAAACAATACTTAAACCACGAACCGCTGGATGATCAGAAAATTTTGGAAAATTCGGCAAAATTGTGGCTTTAATATTCTCTTTTAAATCAAGTTTGGCCGCAGCAAAAGCAATAATATGCTTATCTATAGTAAAGTTTTTAAAATGTTTTTTTGCATAATCATCTAAAGCAATAAGTAGTTCTTGTATTGAGGTAACGTATTTCCCCTTTACTAATTTACTTTGACAAGCAAGTCTAGGATTTAATGAATAAGCAAGTCTCTCCATCCCTTTTGCTGCTGATCTAGATTGAAAATTGTTTGCATAGGTGAGGAATTTATCAGCGTCCGCTATGCCTATATGTCCTGATGCATTAATATTATCACTATAAAACTCCCAAACTTCATCTTTCATAATTTGAATTACTTTCTCAATAGCGGTTTTATTATTATCCATTACCAGATGATATATGAAATATGGTATTGAACTTGCAGACAAAGCAAGGCCTTCTTGCCTGATAGGGCCATTATAATCTATAAGTGATAATAACCTAGATAATTTGATATTCGAACCTAATGTATCGGCTATTACAAAAGAAGATTCAGATTTCTTATTAATTATTTGTTTTATTGCCTCGAGCGAATCGTTGCTTAATTGTTCACGACTTGCCCATTTTAATAGTTTAGTATCCCTTATAAACTTTGTGCCGTCGTTCCAATGATTATACAAAGCGTAAGCCAGGGATTTTAGCTTTGAATAGTTGTGGTCTTTAAAACCAATTATATTTTTAGTATCAGCAAAAGATTCGTGGGTGGATTTATTATTTTTGCCTTCTACCCATTCTTTTATACTAATATTTTTCCAGCGTACGTCTGCATCGTCATGCAGGGTCCATTTTAATAAGGCTTTGAGCCTTTCAGGAACTTTTACCTTTCCGAGTAAATATCTGTTAGTAGAATTTTCGAATCTTGCATGATTATAATCATACATAGTAGGATGTTCGTTCCAATATTGCTTATTTGTGTAAGCTTCAAACATTGAAACTCCTAGGGCATAGATATCGCTTGCAGGATTCTTTATATATCTAGCTGCTTTATGACATTCTATTAACTCTGGAGCTAAATATTGCTCTTTTTGATAATAATTTGGATATGTGTCAATAAATTCTCTAAGTGCATAAAATTCTCCGTCTTTCATTAGAATGTTTGACGGGTTAATATTGCAACAGAAGATTCTCCTATCTTTTAAATTTATTAAAATGTTATTTATTGCGCCAACTATATCTTCAACGTCTTGAAGTGTTATAGTTTTGTTGTCTTGAAGTCTAGATGCAAGTGTAGACTTTATGTCATAAGAATTCACTATTACTACTAGGCGCTCTTCTTTTAAAGTTGAGATTGGAACTACAGAGTATGCAATTATATTATTTAAGCCTGCAACTGGATTTTTCGATAAAGAGTATAAAGCTTCAATACGAGGTATAAAGCTATTTTCAAAGACAATAGCAAAAAATTCGGTTTCTTCACTTTCGTCAGTAGCGTAGTAATATTTACAAAATTCATTGCCAAGCTCCACAATTTCTTCATTTAAGTGGATCTTAAAAACGTTCTCAACAGTATCTTCGGTTATACTCTTCGGTAACTGAATATTTATAGACTGTTCTTTTCTGTTTTCCATATTATCAAGGTTTAGTTTTTACTTTTATAAGTAATCTTATAAGTTTGACTCAATTATTACCACGTATTCAATTTTGCTCAGTTGCTCCACAGGCTCAACAAATGCTGTATCATTTGCTATTTTCACAATTGTAGCCACTGGAATTCCTTTTGGGAAAATTTTTCCATCTCCTGAAGTGTAAAGAGTTTCACCAACAGATATACCATGCCCTTCTTGCAAATAAATTACCTTTAAATCGTTATCTTGCCGAGCAATGATACCTTTAACTTTTGAATTGCCGGATATAACTGGGATTCTAGAGTTATGGTCATTAATTAAAAGTACGGTGGAATAATTATCGCTGACTTCGCTTATTCTACCAATTAGTCCAGAAATTCCTCTTACAATATCATTAACTTTTACATTGTTTTTACTTCCAGATTGCAGAACGGCTGAGTTTGTAAAAGGCGTGCTAGAAACGCCGATTACTTTTGCCGTAACAAATTCTCTAGTTACATCGTTTACAACATGTAGCATTTGTTTTAATGCTCTGTTTTCTGACTGAAGATCAGAGGTAATTTGGATAGTCTTTTGTAAATGCGCTATCTTTAACTTAAGCTTTAAATTCGTTGTTTCTAGATCTTTAAAATACGATAATCTGCTATTCATCCATTTGAACGAATTTATTGTTTCGTTATAAAGTAAAGATCCGGCAGAAAGGGTTCTACCTGCTGTTTCAAGGATAATATTGGAAATTGGTTTAGGTAGAGAAAAGTACAATAGATAGAAAGAACTAACTAATAAAATAATAGTGAAAAACTTGCCCACTGAATAAATAACGAATTTACTCAGTTCAAGCAAGTTGTTCCTAATTTTTACTCTATTTGCTAATATTGCCACTTAAACTATTCCTGTTTAAACAGAACATGTTTTAATTTTGAAAAATCTTCTAGTACTCTTCCTATCCCAAGTGCTACACAAGCAAGAGCATTATCTGCAACAAAAACCGGTAATTTTGTTGCATCACTTAAAACATTTCCTAAATTATTTAATAACGCTCCTCCCCCTGTCAGAACTATTCCTTTGTCAACTATATCTGACGATAGCTCAGGTGGTGTACATTCAAGAGCTGTTTTAACTGCTTCAACTATTTGACTGATTGGTTCGATTAAACTTTCAGCAATTTGTTTTTCATTTAAAACCATCTCTTTAGGAATGCCATTAATTAAATCACGTCCCTTAATTTCCATTTCTCTAAGTGGTAAGCCAGGGGTAATACAAGCTGTCCCGATTTCTTTTTTGATGCGTTCAGCTGTTGATTCGCCAATTAGCAAGTTAAAATGCCTTCTTATGTATGAAATAATCGCCTCGTCCATTTTATCTCCACCTACCCTTACAGATCTAGCATAAACTATGCCACCTAGAGATAAAACAGCCACTTCTGTTGTGCCGCCGCCAATATCAACGATCATCGATCCTGTAGGTTCGGTTACGGGCAACCCTGCGCCTATTGCAGCAGCCATTGGTTCTTCCACAAGATAAACTTCACGTGCTCCAGCGACTTCTGCTGCTTCTTGTATAGCTCTTCTTTCAACGGGAGTAGAACCAGACGGTACACAAACTATAATCATTGGTCCCGTGAATGATCTTTTATCTCTTACAGATTTTATAAAAAATTTGATCATTTCTTCTGCGCCTTTAAAATCGGCAATTACGCCGTCTTGTAATGGCCGTTTTGCTATAATGTCTGTCGGCGTACGTCCTAACATCATTTTTGCTTCGTGACCGAATGCGTATGGCTTTAAGATTCCATTTTCATTAATTAATGCTACAACTGAAGGTGCATCTAGTACTATACCTTTGTTCTTTTCGTAAACAAGGGTATTAGCGGTGCCTAGGTCTATTGCAATGTCAGTCGAAAACCTATCAAAAAAACTTAAAAATTTCATTATAGCTGTTCCCCTAAGTGTGTTGGTATTTTTATAGCTGTTGTTTAGTACGTATATTATCGTCGATAAACTGAAATATATCAAGCTTCTTGAAAATGTAAAATAACAAAGTTACTAAGTAGAATTATAAATAATATTGGCAGCAATGCTGCAAGTATTGGATGTATACCGCTATATGCTAAAATCCGTAGAGTCATTTCAAGGAAAAAATAAACACAAATTCCTAAAATTAAACCAATAACAATGGTCCTAGGGCCTGAATTATCCCTAACATTTAAGCTGATAAACCAACATGCTATAAACGCCATGGCCACCATAGAAATTGGTTTGAATAACTGTTTGTAATAATGGATTTGATATTTTGTTATTGCTAATCCCGATTTAGCGAACTTCTCGATATTTTCCTTTAAGCTCCAGATGGGAATCATTTCTGGCGCAGTAAAAGTTTGTATTAAATTATCAATTGATAGATTAGTTGGTAAGTTTACTTTTGTATCATGTTTAACTGAATCTTTTGATGTAATAATAGGATTTTCTAAAATGAAGGATCCTGTATGTATATGCGCTATAGGAGAGTCGATTCTCTTAGTTAAATTATTTTGCGAATCTATCATTAAAACAGTCACATCCGATAAGATTTTTTCTTTTGCATTTATGGATTTTGCCTGAATAATCCTGTTATCTCCTGCAAATTTTTCAAAGAAGAATATTCCAGATTGTGAGACAACGAAATTTAAGAGCGGAGCATTAGTAACTTTTGCTTCTATTTTTTCATATTCCTTTAACCCATAAGTACCAATAGGGCTTATTGTTGAAAGAATTATTATTCCAAAAATAAATGTAACAGAAATTGGAATAATAAAAACTCTCCATATTGGGATTCCGTTACTTAGTACGATAATTAGCTCGTTTTGTTTTGTAATGTTTCTTAAAAATAAGATTGTAGCAATAAAGCAGCATAATGAGCTAACTTCACAGAATAAATATGGTATTTTAAATAAGATTAGCTGCCAAAAATCACGTGGATATAATTCCACGGCTTTAAATTTTTGTAAAGTATCAAACGCATTTGTCACAAATAAAATACAAATAATAATCCCAGCAGTTATAATCAGTTGCCAAAGGTATACTCTTGCCAGATATTTTGTAATTGTTTGGTAGTTAAGCATTGAATTTTGTTATTGTAGCATTTTTAATTTTCTAAAGTTTATTATTTCCAGCTGATAAAATAAAGAAGTAATTTTCTAATTATTAGAATATTAATTTTGCTGTAATGGTAATGAGTCTGTGCTAATTTATATATTATATAGCAAATTATAACTGTAGTATGAAATTTTCTCCTTCAATATTCTTATATTTATGCATAATTAGTGCTAATGTTTACGCTAACGAATTAAAGAGTGGTTTTGTTTATTTGAGCGATATTGATCCATCGATTTCAATTAGCCTCAAATATCATAGTGATAAAAATTTTACTGGGAAGCGGGTTAGGGGTTGTAATACAGGCCGCGCTGTCCTCACTCTTAACGCAGCTAATGCCCTAAGGAGTGTCCAGGAAGATTTACTTACATACGGCTATTCTTTGGTAGTTTATGATGCATATCGCCCAAAAAAATCCTATGATGAATTTAATGATTGGTTACAAAATGAAAGTTCTAAAGG
>JANQTT010000042.1 GCA_030731565.1 Rickettsiaceae bacterium
CTTGTATTGAACTGTATATGATTGTGATTATAGGTAGGATTACTAGCCAATTGTAGTCTGCAAAAAGAGATTGCAGATAAACAAAGCCAAAAACATAGCAAAGGATTTTATATATACAAAACAAGCCAGTTTTTACTACGACTACCGCATGTAAAAGCGCGCTTACAGGGTAAGATGCTACCATAGCTGCAGGAAGCCAGCCATGTAATGGATATATAGCCGCTTTAGAGATACCAAAAATAAACATTAATAGCAAAATAATTGCATGTGTATCTGAGAAATGCCCTTTAATAAACCCGTCTAAAGTAAAATCCCCATGGCCGATTTCTGAATATATAATAATTATTGCCGGTAAAAATAGGATTAAACCCGATAACATTAATATTTTTAAATAGTTGCTAAGTTCTTTTGATATTTTTTTGCTATTACGATGCGCAATTAGCGGGATAGTGCATAAAGTCAGAATCTCGTAGCCTATGAACATTGTAAATAGGTTTGCAGAAAGGGCAATAAAGCTACCGACCATTACACAACAATTAACAAAGAATAGAAACCTATTACTGTTTTTTATTTCATTAATATCTAAGAACTTTATGGTATAAAGCAAAGCGCATGTCCACAATACCGCAAGCAATGTAAGGAAAATCATGCCTAAAGGTTCGAGGTGCAGAGCTATGTTGTATTTTCCAAAGTCGAACAATATGAATCTAGCTTCAATACCGCTTAAAAAAAGGCAATCAAGCAGTAATACATTAGAAAGAAACAAAACGCTTACAATTAGTAGAAAAGCGCTTCTGGTTTTGCTGTCTTCTTTAGTAACAAATGGAGTGATTAAATTTACTAATCCAATGAATAGTGTAGATATTACTAATAATTGTGGCGCTACAAAGTTAATCATTAAACTTATATTCTTTTTAATTATGTTTAATTATAACTGATTTAGTATATCCAGCAAGGTTTGCAATATCTTTTACATAGATAATGGTCGCTATTTGCAAAATAATGATAACTGTCAGTCCGTAAAGTTTTGTATTTATCTCAATAGCTCCATTAGATTTGGGACTAAGGAAAATTGCCTTGGCGAATTTTAAATGGTATAAAAGAGCAAAAACAGTTCCAAGTATAACAGTTATAAATTCTAAATATAAATTTTGTGAAAATAATAGATCAAACATTTTTATTTTAACAACAAACATGCTGGTTATTGGTAATCCTGCGCTGAATATTATTGAAGCTGCAACTAGCACCTTAAAAAATAGACTATTTTTTATCGATTTAAACGACGCAAATTTTAAATTGTCTGTTTTATATTGAATGTGTGCAATGATAGTAAATAAAGCAATTTTATTTATTGTATCGAGAATTAATAATTGAAATAATAATTCGCGTGCTGACCAAATTGACATTAAAAGAAAGATATAACCAATTTGCGAGGCAGTGGAATAAATTACAATTTTTTTAATTGTATCGGTCCTTAGTGCAAGTATTGTACAGATGATTATGGTTACCATAGAAGCTGGTCTTAGTATGGATGTAAACGCCTCATGAATCACTTCTTCATCAATTGTAAAGTGTATAAACCGTAAAATTATATACACCCCCATCAAGCTAGAAATTGGCGCTAAATAGGTAAGTATAAAAGATGACGCTGACGAATACGCTCTTACCATCCAGAAATGCATAGGAAAAAACGCCATTTTAAGTATTGCGCCGCTAAGGAAAAATGCAATTGCTGTTATAACAACCCTAGAAGAGTAATGCCCTTCCAATATTTTCGCTATATCAGATATATTTAAGCTCCCAGTTAAAGCCAAGAAAAATCCTATTCCTATTAAGATTAAGGTTGCCCCGATTGTTCCGAGTATAAGATAATCAAATGCTCCAATTAATGCCCTTGGATTTTTTCCCTTTGACATAAGCACGTATGTCGCAAGAGAAGAAATTTCAATAAATACATAAATATTAAATAAATCATTTGTACAAATTACTCCGAGATATCCAACATGAGCAAAAAGTAGTAAGGTATAAAAAAGATGCTGTTTTTTATTTTCAATATACGGAGTAACTGTTTTTTCCACTAACTCTTTCCCAAAAACAAGAAAGAAAAATAATATTATATTTAACAGGACAATAATCGGCTGGTTAAGATAATCAAGTTTATACTCAATACCAATCGGAGCCTCCCAGCCGCCAAAGCTATATGTTAGCCCATCGCTTATATGCTGCATACAATATAAAGAGAGTAATAAACATATAGTCGTGCTTGCTATAGCAATCAACCAAGCGCTAAATCTGTGAAAACTTAATGCTGATATTAGAGCGGCAAAAAGCGGAATAACGATTTGTAGCGCTGGAGCAATTTTAATAATATTCATCATTAATCCATATCCTGTTTAGCATTATCAATTTCGCTTTCTAAGATAGTACCATATTCTTTGCGTATTTGATAAATTAACGCAAGCCCAACTGACATAGTTGCAAAACCAACCACTATTGCCGTCAGCATTAAGACATGTGGCAAAGGGCTTGAATAAATATGCTCGCAAACTTCTGTGGATTGACAAATATCAATTGGTACAATTCCATTTGTGGTTTTTCCAAGTGCGATAAAAAATATAAGTACAGAACTTTGAAATACGGATAGGCCAATTATTTTTTTTATAAAATTATCGCTTGTGAGCATTATAAACAAGCCGCTGGTTAGGACAATTACTGCAAAGAAATATATCAAGTTTTGCATAAATCTTATTCCTCTCTGAGCAGTGAATATATTAAACACATAATAGAAGAAACAGTTAGTCCAACCCCAAGCTCAATCATAAAAATTCCAAGGTGCTGGCCTGCAATATCATTTTTAAGTAGCGCGCTGTAATTCAAAAATTCCGCCCCCAT
This sequence comes from Rickettsiaceae bacterium, assembly GCA_030731565.1. Classification (GTDB taxonomy): domain Bacteria; phylum Pseudomonadota; class Alphaproteobacteria; order Rickettsiales; family Rickettsiaceae; genus Megaera_A. Next base: position 2,893 of record JANQTT010000042.1, read on the forward strand.
AATTAAGGATAACAAACCAGTGCCTGCATAAACCAGAACTCCTAAAACTCCACATATTGTCAGGCTTTTTGTTGTAAAGTGATTTTCGAGCGCTTCTCGCCCAGATGCTAAATCGTAGGCTATGATACCAGTGGCAAAAATTACCCCAGCCTGGAAACCGCCGCCTGGGGATACTTCGCCATTTAATTGAATGTAAATTGCGTATAAGGTTATATAAGGTATAATAAATAGGAGAATAATTTTAATAATGTTAAATTCTTTAAGCATTAGGTTTTTTCCTCCTAGATTTGATAACAATAACAGCAAGACCGGCTATTAAGATCACTGCAGTCTCCCCTAAAGTATCAAAGCCGCGGTAACTTGCCAGGATTGCGGCAACCATTGAAGGGATGGCTATATCTTTATGAGTATTTTCAACATAATATTTTGTTAGGTGTGTTTGTAGGGGCGAGTCACTTGCGCCAAATTCTGGAATATCTAAAGCGGCCCAACTTAAGCAAATTATAAAGGCGCCGCATAATATAGAAGCAAAAACGATTTTAGATTTACGCACTCTGCCTACATCTTCTCCAACAACTTTTGTTAAATTTAGCAGCACACATGTAGATAAACATGCTCCAAGTGCAGTCTCAGTCATTGCTACATCGGGTGCATCCAAAAATAAATAACAAATTCCAATGAATAAGCTAAATACGGACATTATGATTATTGATTCGACTAAGTTCTTACTAGTAATTAGCTTTATACATGTGATTAGCATTACTATTGCTGATATACAGAGCAATATTTCATCAATATAAAATTCTGGCTTGAAAGGTACTGAGAAAAAATTTTCCATTTTATTTTATTCTCCCATCTTTATCAACTTTGTATAATAGAGAAGCTCTACCAAGAGCGTGCGTTGATACTGGATTAAGGATAAAAATTAAAACCACGATAAATATAAGTTTTATCGCGCTAGTAAGATCAGTTTGCAAAAATGCAAGGCCAATAAAACAAAGCGGCCCGCCGCAACATTCAATAACGCTTGCTGCGTGAAGCTTTGTATAAAAATCCGGAAACCTAAATAGGGCTACTATTCCAGCTATTATAAAAAATAAGCCAAATGCAATTAATAACCAACCAAAAAAAATCATTGCGTTTTTTCTATATGCCATTTGTTAATAATTTATTTTTACAAGAATTTTCCTATTTAAACAAGAGTTATGGACTCTTTTATAGTAGTGAACATTAAAAATATTGTTTGTAGGTTATTAGTGAGGAGCCTTCATTAGAGTATAGCTATTAAAATCAATTTTTAAAAAGGAGGTTTTTTTGGAAAAAGGTTGTTTTTGTTCGGATTTAATTATCAAGTCTTTAAAACCTAGTAATACTGTTATTGCTGGTTATGCAAGTGTTTTTGGGATTCTTGATAGTCAGAATGATGTGGTTGTAAAAGGGGCTTTTAAGTCGATTGAAGTTCGTAATGTTAAGCTATTGTGGCAACACGATGCTAGTAAACCGATCGGCCTTATTAAGTCATTATCTGAAGATGAATATGGCCTGAAATTTGAAGCTGAAATAAACAATAATATTGAGGCTGGAAGAGAAGCTTCAGAACTAATAAAACAAAAAGCTATATGCGGATTAAGTATTGGGTTTTCGATAAACTCTTCTAGCTATAACGAAAAAGGAATGCGAGTGATTTCTGATCTGAATTTAGCAGAAATTAGTGTGGTTACTTTCCCGGCGAATCACCAGGCAGAAATTATTTACGTTAAAAATAGGAATAATTCACCTCTTGATGAATTATCAAATCTAGTAAAGCAATTAAAGGAATATTAGGAGTATTATGCAGGAAAATAAAATTAATGAAATGGCAAATGATATTAAGAGTTTTTTGTCGCGTGAATCAAAGAAGTCAGAAAAAATTAATAAACTAGAGGAGAAGCTCAATAAAATGCAAAATTATATATCAAGGCCAGAAATGATGAATTTAGAGAGTAATGAAGAGAAAAATGCTTTTTGTGATTATATTAGAAAAGGCGTACAAAATAATTTAATTACTAAATCATTTAGTGGAAGCGATGAAGAGGGTGGAGTTATGATTACTCCAACTTTAAGC
>JANQTT010000043.1 GCA_030731565.1 Rickettsiaceae bacterium
CCCCACGCCTTGCGGCACTAGAACCTAAATCTAGCGCGTCTACCAGTTCCGCCATATCCGCATTTTAGCAATATTTCCTATATGAAACCTCGAGTATCTACAGGAACTTAACTAGAGTGTTATAATACACATTATAAAGTGTTTGTAAATCAGAAATTTTTGTGTGTTCATTGATTTTGTGAGCAAGGTTACAATTTAATCCAAATTCCACGACTTCGGCATGTTTGTGAATAAATCTAGCGTCTGAGGTTCCTCCGCCAGTTTCAATTTTGGGTTTAACTCTACATTCATTTTCAACGATAGATGCAAAAGCCCGCATTTTTTTGGAATATTCTTGGATAAAAGGAGCCGAAGAGCTCTTATGTTTTATGTCATAATTATCGCTATATTTTGAAACGATTTTTGTTACTTTAATAGCAAGGTCATTGGCATTTTGCGTATTATTAAAACGGATATTAAATTTTGCATTAACAGATTCAGGGATAATGTTTGTTACTTGATTTCCAGTATCGATAGAGGTCAGCTGAAGGTTTGTACTTTGAAAAAATTCATTACCATTATCAAACACCTCTTCATTTATTTCTTTTAAAATACTAACCATAATCGGTAGCGGATTAATAGCTTTTTCCGGATAGGCAACATGCCCTTGTTTCCCATTTATTGTTAGACCAAAATTTACGCTCCCACGCCGGCCAATTTTAATTGTATCGCCAATATTTTGCATGGTGGTTGGTTCACCAAGAATGCAAAAATCTATAGATGGCTCTTTCCTTTTAATATGTTCTAGCATCATTTTTGTACCGTATTTTGCCTCACCTTCTTCATCAGTGGTGAGCAAGAAGCTGATGGATCCATTTGGTTTATTGAGCTCTAGATAATGGATTACTGCTGCCAAAGAGCAAGCAATAGCGCCTTTCATATCAACAGCACCCCTACCGTAGACATTATTACCATCGATTTTCAACTTATATGGATCGGAGCTCCATAGCTCTTTGCGTCCCGCTGGGACAACATCTAAATGACCTGCAAAACATATATTAGGTTTTTTATCGCCATATATTGCGTATAAATTAGTTACCTTTTCTTCTCCTTCTCCAAAACTTTTTACTTCGCAGCTAAACCCACATTTACTTAGCTTGTTACTAATATATTCAATTGCATCTGCTCCTTTAGGTGTAACCGATTTATAGCTGATTAAATTTTGTAGTATAGTTAGGATTTCTTGGTTCATTCTTTTTGAGTTGTTTTAAGTTTTGTATATGTTTAAAGTTATATAAATTAGTAATTTATTTGCTATAAATTTTGCGCAAAATTGTATATAATAATTTATAATTGCAAATTAAAATTTAATAAAATGTTTAAAAGTTTAATCCAGCTATATTGTTTAATTGTATGTTTAATATCAGCAATTACTATTATGATTACTTTAGGGGTGGCATTTAACAGTATAACTGAAATCACTCTAACTGAGTATAAATTTGCTAGTTCTCTTAGTAAATTTTCGTCAAATGATAAATATATTGAACATAAAATTCAGTATAGTCCAGACAATAAGGAAACATGGAATACGCTTAGTGATGAAGAAATAAAGACAAAGCGAACCATAGAAAAAGAAGATTTTTTAAAGGGAAAAAAAAGCGAAGCCCTTAGCGCAATAATCAGTTGTATAACCTGGCTCTTTGTTGCTGCTTTGTTTTTTATAGTACATTGGCGTCTACAAAAAAAATATTCTTTACAAAATTAATTATTCGAAAATATGCTGCAGAAAATCCCTTTTGTAAAGATGCATGGTCTTGGTAATGATTTTGTCATTATTGGTGAGCATCACATGCCAAAAAATTCTGATATTCAGAGTTTCGTGCAGAAAATATCTGACAGAGAGCTTGGTATTGGTTGTGATCAGTTTATCGTGTATGGCCAAAATTCTGATAAAATAAATATGGCAATTTACAATCAAGACGGCTCTACCGCAAAAGCTTGCGGAAACGCATCCAGATGCTTGACTAGATTGTTATTTGATCAAACTGGCTCTAAAAACATAAAACTTGATATTAATGGTAGGATTGTTTCTGGAGAATATTTTGATAAAAATATAATAAAAGTTGATATGGGGCCGCCCTCATTTGAAAGCGATTGGATGCCTGATAGTGCTGATTTGTGGTCTCTTGCCGAACGTTATATGATTGAACCCAAAGAAATGGTATGCGTTGATGTTGCTAATCCGCATTTGGTAATTTTTTCTAAGCTGTCGCAAAAGGATATGGGAGTAATTGGGCGTGATTTCCAAGAGAGCGAGCTTTTTCCAGATGGCGTGAATGTTAATTTTGCCAGAGTTGATGATAATAAAATTCACTTAAAAGTTTGGGAACGTGGCGCTGGCTTTACTTATGCATGTGGAAGCGGTGCCATTGCAACTTTCGCAGCTGCAAATAAGCTAGGTTTCTTTGGTAATGAGGGTGATATCGTATTTGAGCTTGGCTCTTTAAATATGCAAAAACAAAATAATAGCATTTTGATGAGCGGCCCAGCTAGTTATGTATTTACTGGGGAGTACCTTTATGACGAATAGTCAGGAAGTCATTACATTTGGTTGTCGTTTGAATATTTATGAAAGTGAGATTATCAAAGCTAATTTAGCAAAATCTGGTAGTGATAATGTTGTTGTTTTTAATACATGCGCCGTGACTAAACAGGCAGAAAAGCAGGCGAGACAAGCTATAAGGAAACTCCGCAAGGCTGATCCTAGCAAGAAAATAATAGTCACTGGGTGCGCAGCTCAGAATAGCCCAGAGATGTTTGCCAAGATGCCTGAAGTAGATAAAGTTATTGGTAATGAGGAAAAGCTTTCGGATAAGTACTATAAATTTGATTCTCAAAAAGTTATAGTTAACGATATTATGTCCGTCAAAGAGACCGCAAACCATATGGTAACTAGTTTTGATGGAAAAGCCAGGGCATTCATTCAAGTTCAGAATGGTTGTGATCATAGATGTACATTTTGTATGATTCCTTTTGGCCGAGGCAATAGCCGCTCAGTTCCTGTAGGCGTTATAGTAGAGCAAGTGCGTATGCTGCATGCAAAAGGTTATAAAGAAATAGTTCTTACTGGCGTTGATGTTACTGCTTATGGCGCTGATTTGCCTGGCGCGCCAACTTTTGCTCAAATGATCCGGCGATTATTATCATTAGTTCCAGAGCTTAAAAGATTGCGGCTATCATCAATAGACGTTGCTGAAATTGATGATGATTTATTTGATCTAATGGCTAACAATAAGAGACTGATGCCACATTTTCATATAAGCTTACAAGCCGGTGATGATATGATTTTAAAACGTATGAAACGCAGGCATAACAGAAAACAAGTAATCGAATTTTGTCATGCGCTTCGCAGGATACGTCCTGAAGTCTCATTTGGGGCTGATATTATCGCAGGGTTTCCGACAGAAACTGACGAAATGTTTGAAAATACTAGAAGCTTAATTTCTGAAGCTGGGATCCAATATTTACATGTATTTCCATATTCAGAAAGAGAAGGAACCCCTGCAGCTAGGATGCCGCAAGTACCTATGAATATTAGGAAAGAAAGGGCCGCTATTTTACGCGCAGAAGGAGCAAAAGAACTAGATAAATTCTTCAGTCAAAATCTAGGGTCCATGGTAGAATTATTAGTTGAAAAAAATAATATGGCGCATTCTGAGAATTTTATTCCAGTAAAATTGGAAGGCGAATTTACTTCTGGGCAATTAGTAAATGCTCAGCTTGTTTCGGTTTTTTCAGAATACATGTCAGCGAAAATTGCATAAATTTTAAGGTTTATAGTAAATTAAATTGAATGCTTAATATTTTCTAATTTATATTTTCCAATTAATCTACTAGCTTTTTACCCTTAAATGATTTAGCATTGCAGGATAAAAAGCTAGTAGCTAAATTGGAAAATATTTTTTATAAAACACTAATCATTCAACTTAATCTACTATAGTAAATTATGCCTACTAATAAAAAAATATCAGTACTCGGGGGAGGAAGCTGGGGAACAGCCCTTGCATGTCTTGCTACTCGAGCTGTAGGTAATTGTTTAGTCCATACCATAGAAAAAGACGCTACTGATGAAATCAATAATAAGCACACAAACTCCCGTTTTTTAGGCGATACAGAGTTGCCAGCTGGCCTGAAAGCTACGCTAGATATTCAAGATACACTTGATAGTGATATAATAATAATTGCTGTTCCTTCCTTTGCTTTTACCAAAACCCTTCACGATTTAAAATCAGCTGGTCTACCAGAGAAGGGAGTCTTTTTAATTGCTACGAAAGGGATGTGCGAGGACCCGTTACAACTTTTTTCGGAGCACCTTGAGTCCAAGTTTAAAAATCCTTATGGTTTTATTTCAGGTCCAAATTTTGCCAAAGAAGTAGCTGAAGATAAATTCGCTTCTGTTACTATTTCTTCGAAGGATATTGAATTAGCTCGCCAAATGGCTAATATTTTAGCTACTGATAAACTAGCAGTCAGTATTACTGATGATATAATTACAGTTCAAATTGCAGCGTTAGTAAAAAATATTGTCGCGATCAGAAGTGGTATGATGGATGCAGGGGGCCTAGGAGAAAATGCAAGAGCCTGGCTAATTAGCATGGGATTAAATGAAATCAAGGCAATATCAAGCCTCTTTGGCGGTAAAGCCGATTCTTTGTCATTACCAGCTGTTGTTGGTGATTTGGTGCTTACGAGCTATTCAAAAACATCACGTAATACAAAATTTGGCTATGACTTTCACAATAATTCCTACTCTAAGGAATATTTAAAGAATTATCCAATGCTTGTCGAAGGGGTTTCTTCTGCTAGGTTATTGAAAAAATACCTAAGTAATACAAAAATAGAATTACCTATTATATCATCCGTTGCTGATAAGGTTTAATACTAAATTTTTTTAGGAGTCAATCATTTAGTTTGTGTAAGTTGTAAATTTTTGCTCTATCAAATCATGT
>JANQTT010000044.1 GCA_030731565.1 Rickettsiaceae bacterium
CTATTTTACTAGTTTTAAATTTTACAACTTACACAAAGTTTATGACAGACTCGAAGCAATTGAAAAATCTTCTAACGATAATAAATAAATCAAGATTAGGAGCCAATTTTTGATAAATTCATTAATAGGCTCCTAGAAACGCAAATTAATAACAAGACAATTTGCCTATTTTTAACCTTACATCACACTCTATTTCTTTTTGAAAACAATTGCATCAGATACAGGGCGTACGACTTTCTGACCTGCCGCTTCATCTTTATCTCCAATTGTTTGATTGATATATTTTCCATTAATATATAGAGTGCTTGATCCTCCTCCATCTAGATTAATAGCTGATACACAATTCTGCTTCAACATAAACTGAGCGAGTTCTTTAGTAGTCAAGCCAATCGAGCCACTAGAGGAATGCAAATTATTTTGCAAGACCGTTTTAAGATCGGATAATGTAGCTTTGGAAACTGAAATATTCTCTTTCTCCATTATTTTTCGCACTTCGAAAATAGAGATATCTGAGACATCGCTTTTATATACATGTTCAGCCACAGCAATAACAAGTTTTCCATCTTGTCTAGTCCCTATTGCAGTTCTGGAGTGCCTATGATTATCCGACAAACCATCTCTTATTTTTCCATCTAAAATAAGCGTAGGAATTCCCATAATAGCAAAATTATCTGTGTTAATAATATATTCTGGTGTCCATTTAAAATTAACCTTACTACCAACTTTTATATGGCTAATATCAATATCCTTCGGAAAAGAAACCGCATAGCCTTTATATGGGATTGAAATATTTCCATGCTGGGCCACTTCAATTATTTTATTTTCTTGGTCTATGGCTATCTCATTACGGTCACCAAAGCTACTGAGCGTTGTTTTCCCCCAATTATTATTATAATAATAAAACCTACTACCACGGGCAAATTTATTAAATCCTGATATTTTATGCTCTTTACCAGCAATTAAAACCACCATAGACGGAGAGATCATCTCGACCGAATATTTATTACCATTTTTCACAAAACATGCGTGTTTTGTAGTACGCAAACCATAAATCTGTCCATTACTTACTAATGTACCAGTTGGCCTACCATCTTGATTATCACCAATTTCAAAAAAACCTGCATTAATTGCAATATCTGCGTTTTCTCTTTTTGCAATATCCCCAACTTTCTCACGACCAAAAACCTGATTATGGGCAGAAACTACAGAAGCTTTATATTCGCTAGGATCAATAATTAATAAATGAATTACATGCCCATTTTCTTCAATTTTTTTATAGTTATACTCTGCAAACGAAACCATTGAATAAGATATGGATAATATTGCAATAATAATTCTATATATCATACCATTTTTCAGATTAAATAGTACTAGGCGCGAGGAGCGAAGCCTATATACAATAGGTGAGCGAAGAGCAACGCAGTAATATTTAATAATGGAAAATGGTATCATACAATTTATTTTTTATATTCTCTAGATAGGCCAACATAATTTTCTATATTACCGCGCATAAAATCCAGTTCAGTATCAGTGATATTCCTGACAAATTTTGCAGGGCTGCCCATCCACAATTCTTTTTTTCTCACGATTTTACCTGGAGGGATTAAACTCCCAGCCCCTACAAAACCATATTCCTCAATAATCGCTTTATCCATTACCGCGGACTGCATACCAATAAATGCATTATCTTCAATTGTACAAGCATGGATTAAAGCCATATGGCCTATCGTTACATTATTTCCAATATTAGTGGGTCCATCAAACCTTGATGTATGAACAACGCTGCAATCCTGTATATTTGTATTTCTTCCAATTATCACAGGCGCAACATCGCCTCGAATTACTGTATTAAACCAGATATTTGCATTCGCATTTATTGTTACATCACCTGCAATAACCGCTCCTTCTGCTATATATACGCTCTGGTGAAGTTTTGGCTTTAAGTTTTTAAATTCTATAATTTTATAATCCATTTATCTCACCGTTGTCCATATTATATTTTAACCTCAAGCTGTCATATTCTCCAGTAGCTTTCAAAGACGCAATGCCTTCAGTGAAATACTGAATATATTTTGTTGCGTCAGGCAATGCTTTTGAAAAAGCTATATACACTGGAGCTTTTATTTTCCCTACATGACCGGCATTTCTAATATATGGATCCAAACCATTCTCTTTAATATAATGCTGCACGACTCTGTAATCTTCTATGTAAACATCACTGTCACTATCTATTAAATCAGCAATCGATTCGATTACAGCATTCTTCTCTTCCTGAACAGAAAATGCACCTGGATTTATTGGATAATTAATTCCTATATAATGTTTAGTCACTTCATCTATAATACCGCCCATTACAACTCCAATCTTTTTACCACGTAATGAGTCAATGCCATCATATATCCATTCTGTATCATTCCTAGTAAATGCGTCAGTCATACTATATTCAAGTGGTAAACTTGTTGTTAGCAAGTTTTTGCCCTTAATATCCCCAATTCCCACGATTGCATCTACTTCCCCTTTTTCTGCTAACTTAATCGCATCGTTCCAAGACATTATACGATACTCGACATCAATGCTGTATATATATAATGCTTTTTCTATAAGTTCGACCAGATATCCAGGAGATTCGCTACCCGGCAAACAATTATATGGACACCAATAATCTCCAGCTATAACCAAAGTTTTTCTTTCGCTATCTTCTTTCAAGTACTTATTAATATTGCTTTGAGCATATGCAAGATATGCAGAAAAAATTATAGTAATAACAGCAATTAATTTCGTTGTTTTCATAGCTAAATTCAAATAGTATTTAGAAAATTCAATTATAGTTTTTTTAATTTAAATTTGGTGTTAGGCGCATCAAATAACTATAGTTATAACGTGAGTTTAGGTCAGATATAGATGAATTTCAAGGATCGTGGAATAATATTATCCAAATCTCCTCTAAAAGAAAAAAATTCTATTGTAACTATATTCACCGAGAATCATGGAATTTATTCAGGAGTCTTAAGGCAATATAATAAAAAATCTGGCGATAATTTAGCCGAGGGCAACCTTGTTGATTTCTTTTGGAACGCAAGGCTACATGAACATCTTGGGTATGCAAAAGCAGAACTTATAAAATCGTACAATGCCTATTTAATGATAGATAAGATAAAGCTTTATGCTTTTAATTCAATTGTAAGTATTTTAAAGGCAGCCTTTTGTGAAAGGGAACCTCATAATAACCTTTTTCCAAAGCTAATCGAATTCATGGATAATCTAAAAGGAAAATTTGTATTTAACGAATATATAAAATTTGAATTAGAAATTTTGAAAGAATCTGGCTATCAATTACGCCTCGATTCTTGCGCAGCAACTGGAAGTAATGAAAACCTGATATATGTTTCTCCTAAATCAGGGCATGCAGTATCACAAAATGCAGGAATGCCTTACGCTGACAAACTACTCGCTCTACCAGAATTCTTGATAAATGAAAGCTCTTTGGATGTTGCTTCTATAAACAATGCCTTCAAGCTAACATCTTACTTTTTTGAAAGATATATTCTCATCGATAAACCAAACCCACCACCAAGAGTTAGTTTTATTGAATTAATCCTAAACACGCATCCAGAGTCAGAGAATTTAGAAAATTATTGCGCTAAGTAGTATAGCATTGTTAACAAAGTCAAAAAGAAAGAGATTTTGAACGAAAATGAAGTTTGCTATAGTATTTAATAATGGGAACTGTTATAACTCAATATGGTTTACTATATAGGTTCCAGCCAATTCACTTTTTCAAAAAATAAATTTATGTAAATGATAAAAAATAAGATTATATGGGGAGCAACTGCTCTACTGATTTTACTTTTATTTGCTAATATTAAAATTTGGCATTTGCTTCTAAAAAAAGAAGAAGTAACAAGATTTGTTTTAAGTTCTTTTTCCGAGAGTTATCTCAAATATCACTTGACTCTACCAGAAAAAGGAGAAGATTTTGTAGTAAAAATAGAGTCTTCAGCTCCACAACTATATTTTCGCAGGGCTATGGATAAAGCTTTTCCTGAATATAAGGTTATTTATACAACAACAAATTCCCCTTCTCCTCATTTAATATATAGGGGCATTATTCCTAGTGATTCGTGGATAGATGAGTTTAAAAATTTAGTTCCATACTTTGTAGGTAATCATGAGCCAAACTATTTTACACCTAGCGAATACAGAGTAACAGGAAAACCATTTATGGTCGCTAATGATCATATTCAATTTCCTTATGATGACGATCATGAATTCATACCTTTAGTAGCTCTATCTTACCAGGGTATAAAAACACAGTTATATAATAACCAAACAAATTTTGGTAAATATAAAAAACAAAGAAATAAAGGAATAGCATATATAAATTATCAATGCCACCCACATAGAGATAAATTATTTTATATGCTTAAAGAAAAATTACCTGGTAAAGTACATGCGCTTGGAAGATGCCCTATGGGTTATGATGAAAAAGAGAATTCTAATATACCTTCTAGAAAAGAAGGATGGGATAAATTGGGCTCAATATATCAGGACTACAACTTTGTTTTTGCAATGGAAAATGCAAAGATGAGAGGCTATATATCTGAAAAAATTATCAATGCTTATAATGGAGGAAGTATACCGATATATTGGGGAGATAGTCAAATGGCTAGGAGGTTTTTCAACAGTAATTCTTATATTGACGTTGATTCCTTCAATAGTTTTGAAGAAGCAACTGACTATATCGTAAATATTGTTAATTCGAAAGAGCTTACTGAAAAGTACCTTAATACCCCTATGTTTACTGATAAAAATAATATAGATCCATTACTATTAATGGAACAATCGGAACTATCTTTAGAATCAGAAAAGATAATAGACGATTTTGCTAAAAAACTACGATCTCTATATTTTAAAAGAGTCAATCATTTAGTTTGTGTAAGTTGTAAATTTTTGCTCTATCAAATCATG
>JANQTT010000045.1 GCA_030731565.1 Rickettsiaceae bacterium
AAAATCATTTCCTTTCCATACCATACCAATAGAAGAAAGTGCAAAAAATAATTTCAGAGGGGTTTTATATTTTGATGAAATATATTCAGATGTTTCTATATTAGATATAGCATTATAGGCTATATATCCCCAAAAGCCTGAAAGTCCTGCATAATTCCGTGTTGTTCCAAAATACTTTGCCATTACTCCATCGGCTAAAGAAGTAGTAGCTGCTATAGGCAATGACTCTTTCCCTAAATAGCTGTAAGATTTATATAGGTTAATTAATTGTTCAAACGACGGTAATGTTAGGTAATTTGATGCTTTTCTTGCGATTATACTATTTCCCATGTTTTCCCAGTGATAACTTTATTTATTAAAAAGTGGAAACAGTATATTAACATTTATATTGTGTCAAGTTTATTTACTATTCTTAAATAGTAATAACAAGAAGCCAAAAGACACGACGGTTATAGATAGCCATATGAAGCTAATGAATGGTTGGTAGTAAATTTTTGCGTGGACTACTTGCTTTTTGTCTATTTGACTTAAAACAGCATAGATATCATGAAATAAGTATGAATAGATGTCTACTTCCTGGGAAAGTGTATTTTCGATTTTGTACAGCCTATTTTCGGGTTTTAAGAGGGTGATTCTATTATCAAGAGATTCAATAGAAAACTCAGCTATCTGCCGATAATATACCTCGCTATCGGCAAACTTGGTATTTTCTAGTTTGATTGTTAATCCTGCATTTTCAATCTTTTTTCCAATTCTGCCAATAAACTCTACTTCTTTTGATAAGGAAGTATTTAATGTAATACTAAGGGCAAGTAATCCGAATCCAAAATGTCCAAAAAATAATGCATATGAGTTGATAGGTAAGGAATGAGAAAAATAATTTGATGTCTGAACTACGTAATCACAACTATGAACAAGGAGATAGATTGAAGCAAAACAGAATATTTGTGCCATAAAGGGCAAATCCAGCCATATTATTAAGCTATATGATATAGCTAAAGTAATAATAAAAATAAGCACCTTTTTGCCATAATCTTTTTTTAATATTAACGGGGTTATAGCTGCAAGAATTAATATTGGGATATGAATTGGAATATATACTTTTTTAAAATATTCTGGATCTATAACAACATCTACCCCATCAATTAAAGAGCAATAAATTGGATATATAAGTGCAATAATTAGCGAGATTAACGATACCAGCCACAATATATTGCCAAGTAAAATTGCATAAGATTTTATACTATATTTTTTTGGCATGAATGGGAGCGATGATTTTTTCCAGAAGAATGCTGCAAAACTTAAAATTGTTAAAATTGCGCAAATTGAAAATATATATAACCCTCGTTCTGGTGAAAAGGCAAATGCATGAATTGAGGAAATTATTCCACTTCTAACTATAAATGTTCCATATATAGTCAGCAGAAAGCAAAGTAAAGACAGAAAAATGGTCCAAGATAGGTATTGGTCTTTTTTTATGGATAATAGAATAAAATGGTGCAGCGCAATTGCTGATATCCACGGCAATAGAGAGATATTTTCAACTGGATCGAAAAACCAATAACCCCCCCAGCCAAGCTCTCGATATGCCCACCAGGCTCCAAGGCCAATACCAGCTGTTAAAGTAGTTAGTGCAAAACTAGAGAATATTCTATTAATTTGCAGGATCTCTTTTTTTTCAAGTGGTCTGTATAATAATAAAAATCCCCCAGCAAAAATCCCTATATAGCTGACTAGCCCTAAATATAGCAGAGGGGGGTGAATAGCTAGAGCTACGTCTTGTAGCATTGGGTTTAAGCCAAGCCCTTCCTCCGGAGTAAAGGATAGTGGGTTAAATGGATTTGATGTGAAGATTATGAAGCTACAAAATAATATCTGGATAAAAGCAAGTATCATGGATCCTAGCTCTTTTGCGTTTGTAGAGAATTTTGCAAAATATATATAGGAAAAACTTATCATAGATAACAAGCTATACCATAGAAGAATAGAGCCTTCATGACTTGCCCAACAGGCGGAAATTTTATAGATATTAGGTAGCAGCGTGCTGGAATTAAAGAAAACGTTTTGTAGACTGAAATCAGAAATAATAAAAGCGAAAACCAGTAAAGACAAGGCAATAATTGGCAAGCCAGATGCAATATAAAAACAGATTAACCTAAAATTCTGGCGCAAAATTATAGTAAGTAATGCAAATATCAAGGAACAAAAGAGCAGTAAATTCCCAGCAAGACTAATCACTTGTTTCTTCCGGTCCGTTTTGAATGAGTACTTGAATAGTTTTGATGCGATTTTCTGATTTTTTTTGTACTATCATTTTGAGGTTTTTTTCAATAATAAATTCACCTTGGTGAGGTAGCCTCTCCATTTTAGTAATTATAAAACCAGCAAGTGTGGTTGCTTCATTTTCTGGTATTTGCCAATTAAACTCTCTATTTAAATCTCGGATTGGGACTGATCCATCTACAATAAACTCACTTTTAGATTTGGCTATAATTTTACTTTTTCCAGTGTCGTGTTCATCATAGATTTGACCGACGATTTCTTCTAGAATATCTTCAAGAGTGATAATTCCTTGTAAATCTCCATATTCGTCAACAACGCAAGCAAGGTGCGTTTGCCCTTCACGAAACATTTGTAATTGTTGTGTGACTAGTGAATTGTCTGGCACAAAAACAGTTTCACTAAGCAGTGAGCGGATATCCATTTCAGTGATTTTAGATTTTGTGTTGTATATTTTGCTCAAAAGGTCTCTTACATGTAAAATACCAATAATATTATCTGGATTATTTTCCCAAAAAGGGATTCTTGTATGGTTAGAAGATAAAACAGTTTTTATGACTTTATCAGTGGGTGTATCAATATTAATTGTAATAATATTACTTCTATGAACCATAATATCTGCAATAACTAGGTTTCGGATGTCAAGTATTCCACCTAACATATCCCGGTCATCTTTGAATACATTTCCTTCGCTTAAGTGGTGCTCAATTACTCCACGCACTTCGTCAGCAGCAGAGACTTTTTGCTTTAAATCAATCCTAAAAATGAAACAAAATACTTTTGTAATATAAATAAGAGCAATATTGATAGGTTTTAGTATTTTAAGAAATACAATTAGAGCAGAGGTGGCCGTTAAAGCAATTTTTTCTGATTTTGCTACAGCAATTGCTTTTGGTATTACTTCTGAAAAGATTATGATGGTAAATGACATTACAATTGAAGATATCACTGTACCCATATCATCTCCGAATATTTCAATAAAAACACCCGTAGCGATAGTGGTACATAATGTATTTGCAATACTATTACCAATTAAGAGAGTGCTGATTACTTTTTCCTTAATTTTAAGCAATCCAAGGAGAAGTTCGGCTTTCTTATTGCCTTCTAACTTAAGTTTTTGAATTAAACCTGGAGATGCGGCGGTTATTGCGGTTTCAGTCGCAGAAATTATGGCCCCCATCCCAAGGAGAATAACAATGAAAGATACAACAATAAATAGCATTAATTTATTTTTTTTTAAAAATCAGTTTCTGGATTCTAATTTAGTTGATATTATCTGCCTTTGACAAGAATTTTCGTATAAATTACAAAATATATAAATAAATATAGCTTAAATAGGGGGAATATTTTATGGCAGATGAAAGTGAGTTAAGAGAGTTGCTGGAAACAAATAATACTACAAAAAGGGTTATCGCTCCTGCTCTTGAAGAAATACTTTACAAGCCAATTCCTGTGTTAGACCATGGCTTTATCAGGGTCGTAGACTATATGGGAGATGATAGTTCTATAGTTCAGGCAGCCAGAGTATCGTATGGCCGTGGGACAAAAAAAAGCCTGCAAGATAAAGGACTCATCAATTATTTAATGCGTCATCGCCATACGACCCCTTTTGAAATGTGTGATATTAAATTTCATATTAAACTGCCTATTTTTATAGCAAGACAGTGGATTCGCCATAGAACTGCTAGTGTAAACGAATATTCTGCGCGGTATTCTATTTTAAGCAATGAATTCTACGTTCCACAAAAAATTAACCTAAGTGCTCAATCTGCAATTAATAAACAAGGTCGTAGTGACGATAAACTGCCTGATGATGTGGCGGATAAAGTATTAAGGATTATCAAAGAAGATTCAGAAAAATGCTACAGGCATTACATTGAGATGATGAATGAAGATGATCAAGGAAATATCATAGATGAGAATACAGTTGGTATTACTAGAGAGCTTGCTAGAATGAATCTAACTCTAAACCATTATACAGAATGGTATTGGAAAATAAATTTACATAATTTGCTCCACTTTTTAGCTCTCCGAGCTGATTCACATGCACAATATGAAATTAGAGTTTATGCACAAGCTATGCTAGATGTAGTAAAAGCCTGGGTGCCTTATGCTTATGAAGCATTTGTAGAACATAATATGAATGGAGCAAATATATCTAAAAAAGGAATAGAAATAATCCGCCAGATGTTAGGTGGAAAAGAAGTAAGCCAAGAATCAAGCGGTATGAGTAAAAGAGAATGGTCGGAGTTAATGGCTGTAATTAAAAATACTAAATAGCCTAAATGTTATTGAGTCTTCTATGAAATAGCTTCAATATTATATAAAACAAGGGGTTTTGTAACCGCTTTTATGCCTTAAGCCCCATGACCTATATTATATTAGAGTCAATCATTTAGTTTGTGTAAGTTGTAAATTTTTGCTCTATCAAATCATG
>JANQTT010000046.1:0-948 GCA_030731565.1 Rickettsiaceae bacterium
AACTGACGACCGACCGCTTACAAGGCGGTTGCTCTACCACTGAGCTAATCCGGCGTATATAATGTCACTGACTGTAAAATGTCGTCTAGCGCATTTTTTTGTCATGTCCATTTCAAACCTTAAGGCACTTTGGGTAGGCGCCCTAGCTGAAACGAGCAGTTATTCTTAAAAACTATTATATAATAACTCAACTTATGCAGCAAAAGTAATATTAGTTTATAATATTTTAGCTAGCTGCTTGTTCTTTTATTTCTTTTTTAGATAGCTTTTTTGTTTGAGATTTTTCTTTAACTGCCATCTTCCTTAAAATAGATTCAGGTAATTTAATGCCAGCCGCTTTGATAAACTTAGCAACACGCTCAGTTGGTTGTGCTCCTTGGGATAACCAATGCTCAACTCGGTCAGCTTTGAACGTCACTTTATCACCACTTTCCTTTTCAAGCAATGGGTTGTAGGTACCAATTTTTTCGATAAAAGCGCCATCTCTTGGGGCACGCGCGTCTGCTACTACAACTCTATAATATGGGCGTTTTTTTGCACCGCCTCTTGCTAAACGAATTTTAACTGACATAAATGTGAAACTCTATTTAATTTTTTCTTCTTTAAATTCAACATGCTTACGCACTCTTGGGTCATACTTTTTAAAAGACAACTTCTCTGTAAGAGTTTTTGGGTTGCGCTTTTTAACTAAAAAATATCCTGTACCAGCAGTGCTGACTAATTTAACAAGAAGATTCTTATTTTTTTTCTTGGACACGGTATATAACCTTCCTAAAAACAAATTTTTATAAAATACTTTTCGTAAAATATAGCTAGAAGAGCAAATAGTCAAGCCTAAAATTCAAAATATTTCCTACAATCAAATGCTAATTCAACCTAAAGTCTATAAAAGTAGAGTTTTATGTAATTTTAAAAAATATGCCGACAATATGAAGATCACCATAGCAA
>JANQTT010000046.1:958-18405 GCA_030731565.1 Rickettsiaceae bacterium
ACGCTGCTTTTATGATAAAAATATTTGAATAAAATAATTCGCCGTAATAATTATTTATAACTAGGATAAAACCAGACATAATTAAGCCACAGATAAGAATTTTTAACGTAAATTCTTTTGTCTCAGAGGTAATTAAAAAACTGCCATATTGTTTCGCATTTCTGTTTAATAGCCAAACATTAACCCAAGCGGCTATAGAAGAACCCAGAGCAATACCAATATGACCGAATGGTATCATAAGAAGTATATTCAAACTAGTATTGATCACTAGTGAATATATAGTAATTTTGAATGGTGTTTTTGTATCTAAATTTGCATAAAAAATAGGAGTCAAAATTTTTGCTAAAACAAATGCTGGCAAGCCAAAAGCAAATGCAGCCAGAGCATTAGAAGTTAATATTGTATCGCCTGAAGTAAACTCGCCCCTTTCATATATTAAATGTATAATTGGTTGCGATAGAGTAAGCAGGCCAAACATCGCGGGTATTGATATAGCAAAAGCAATCTTAATTGCCTTATTTTGAAGAAGGTTTGCTTTTGTATAGTCTTGTTTTTTATAAATCTTTGATAACTCTGGCAATAAGATTGTACCAAAAGTAACGCCAATTAATGATAAAGGAAGTTGGTAGAGGCGATCTGCATAAGATAATATAGACACGGCCCCTGGAAGAAAACTTGCTATTGATTGCGAAATAAAGATATTCAACTGCTGCGCTCCGGAGCTCATAGTAGCTGGACCCATTTTTTTTAGTAGTTTTTTAACTTCCGGATCTTTAGGTTTAAATAGGATTGGAAATCCTAAACCAGCTCTTTTTAAACAAAAATACATGAATAAAACTTGCACAGCTCCTGCAATAAGTAGAGCATAGGCAATTCCGTAATGCGGTGCTATGAAGTCTTTTGACCAATATGGAATAACAATAATACCAATATTCATTAAAATAGGGACAAATGCAAATGCAGCGAATTTGCGGACGGAATTTAGCATCCCTCCAAAAAGAGCAGCTATAGATACAAATATAACATAAGGTATTGTAAGCCTACATAAAGTGATCGCTAGATCGTATTTTTCTCCGCTATACATAAAACCTGGAGCAATCACTACCATTAAGAATGGCATAAAAATTTGTAATATTATTGTAAGGCACGTTAGAGTTAACAAGAGCAAGGTAAAAATTTCACCACTAAATTTTTTTGCACCTTCTTTTGAAGAAACCAGCTTCTCGCTATACATAGGAATAAAAACAGCTGACAAAGCGCCTTCTCCAAAAATCCTACGAAATAGATTGGGGAATTTAAAAGCTACATTAACGCAGTCGGCTATTGAGGTTGTGCCGAAGGTTGCTGCTATAAAAAGCTCACGTGCTAGCCCAAAAAAACGAGAGAGCAAGGTAAAGAAAGCTACAATTAGGCCGGATTTAAATAACATGGGCTTCAAACTTTAAAATACTATAGTCTATGGTATTCCTAACTAAATATAGGCACTATAACCACTGTCCTCTCGTATGTCATCCTGAACTTGTTTTTAGGATCTAATATGCTCCGCAAGATCCTGAAATAAATTCAGGATGACTATGGTATACATTTTTCTTTAGATCCTAAAAACAAGTTCAGGATGACGGTGGTTTATAGTGCCTATAGAGCAAATGTAACATAGTTATATTATTTAAGCTACAACTCTAGCTATTGCTTCTTCAATCGTTACCTTTGCAGTAGCTGCATCTTTCCAGCCTAGAATTTTAACCCATTTTCCTTTTTCCAGCTCTTTATAGTGCTCAAAGAAGTGTTTGATTCTGCTTTTTAACATTTCAGGGACATCTCCAATATCCTGAATTGAATCAAAAGTGATATCTAGCTTTGATGTTGGTACTGCAAGGATTTTTTCATCCATGCCTGATTCATCTTCCATTATAAGGACGCCCACAGGGCGTACTTTGATGATTGCTCCAGGTAGGATTGGATATTGAGCAATAACTAATACATCAGCTGGGTCTCCGTCGTCTGACAAAGTGTTTGGAATGAAGCCATAGTTACAAGGATAAGACATTGATACTTGCATGAACCGGTCAACCATTATAGCTCCGATTTCTTTATCAAATTCATATTTGACCGGAGTATCATTCATAGGTATTTCGATAATTACATTAAAGTCACCGTCTTTAGTTTTTGGTAATATTTTATCAACAAACATTATTTTATTTCTCCTAAAAAATTATGCAACAAGGCAATAGCCAGTTTTTAGCATCTCTAAAGTTTGATCAACCAATTTGTCTGCAATTATTTTAAGTTTAGCTTCATCAGTTATTTTCTGATCATTTTCGTTTGCAGAAATTTTACCTGATTTTAAATCAGCAAAAGCCTTTTCTTTTAGCTGTTCTAAGGTATTTGTACCATCAATACATTGTACTATAGAAACTAGATGGGCTTGAATAGTCATGATTTGGTTCATGCTATTTGTAATCCAATAAATGCCATTATGTTTAGGCGATTGTATTTGATGCATAGCAAGCTTACTGATTTTTGGTTTATTAGAAATTTTGTATATACTCGTAGGCTTTTCTACTAAATATTTAATACTTCCTGAAAAGATTAAACTGGCAAAATTGGCAAAGATATTTTGCTTTATGACTTCTTTAGAAGCCTTTGGTACTAATAAGTTTGCTTCTTTAATAAGTTCTTCAACAGAAAGCGGATTACCAATATTTTTACTCAAAGTATACAGAACTGCTTTCATCTCTGGTGAAGAAGTACTGATAGTTCTTTCTTTGTTATTATCAATATAGAAGCTTGCTTTACTGTCATCCTCAATATTGATTGAGTCTTCTAAAAGATTAATATTACATGTGTAATAAAACTTTTGGATTGTTTTGTCTGTAATATCTCTAGATATTTTACTTTCTTTATGAGTAAGAACTGTACACCTGAATTGAGTATTATTAATAAAATCCATATACTGTTCAGTACGGACTATATCTTTAATTGTGCCAAGTTTTTCCATAGCTTGCTTTGGCAAGTTTCCGATATACATTCTTTGTACGTCAGTATCGCCTACATATTCTAGCCCATTTGCTCTGGCTTGTTCAATGAATTCATTGAAATAAAATGCTTTATTTTCTTCTGCTAAGTACTCATGGCGTAGATAATGATCTTCTTTCTTTGCCATATTTTGAGCAGAAAATTGCATAAATTGTGCGTGGGGGGTATTTTGACTATCCAATGATTCTTGGATAAAGTTAAGCACGGCCCTAGATTGGGTGATTTTGTCGTGAACATTACCAAAATTTTCAGAGTGATAAACCATTAATTCTCTAACGCTATTAATCATATTCCATCCCGGAAGAGTATTATAGCTAATAAAAGCTAAGCCATTTTCATTAAGCAGTTTTTTACTTACTTCCAAAATGCTGTCTTTAACAAAATCAGGAACCCATGAAAATACTCCATGGCAAATTATATAGTCAAATTTACCATATGACTCATCAAGGTCAGTAATGGACATAGCTTTTAGCTCGACATTTTTAAGTTTAAGCTCGTCTAAAACTTTTTGGCCATTGTTAATTTCGACTTTCGATAAATCTACTCCAAGGGTATATGATTTTGGATAAGCCTCCGCAAATCTTAATAAATTTCCGCCATCAGAGCAGCCAAGTTCTAGTACACGAGCGGTTTCTAGCTTTGGTGCATCTATCCCAAATAAAGCGCCAATCGTTTTGAGATTTTCTGGTTTGTTATATTCAAAAGGATATCCGTGATAAGGTATTTCATCATAGCCTTGCTCTTTTACTTCAGCCTTAGCTTTTGCAGTTGTTGTCATACTAATAATTATTTAATTTTTTATAATGAGTTTCGTGTATTTCTAAAAGAAAACTGACAATAAATCAAGTTATTTTAACAAAATTACTTTATAAATAATTAACCGATAATAACTGTGCCTAAGCAATTTTTCTATATTCAAAATAAATTTTTCTAACGGAATATATCCATAGTGAGCATATACCAATGAAAACTAACATTAATACAGGAGCAATTGAATTATAGGTAGCCATAGGTAGAATTGTAAATATCATAGACTGGACAAGACCGCTTGCTGATTTGCCAATTTTAGGGCTAAGGACATCCACCGCGGCTTTACCTTTTGTACGAAGTTCTGAGTCAAGAGGGATATAGAGCATTTGCCTTGAAGTATCCCAGATAGAATATTTTGAACCCTTTGACAAAACGTTTTGTACAGCTCCTACAAATACAGCCAGTACTAATGGAGACATTAATACTACGCCTTCGAAGAGGCTCACTATTTGTTCATCGAAAACGACTAACATAAAAAAGGCTGTTCCGGTAGTCAGGATAATTACCGGTGAAATAACTGCTGCAGCAAACCAACTACTATTTCTCATGACATTATTACCGATAATTGTCATTATCATGATAGTAATTCCTGTCCAGAGTATGTACATGCTATTAAATGCCGCATAGGCATTAACGGTTGGATAAAGCTCTTTGATTTTTGCTTTCCAAACGGCTTCCACAAGGTTCATAGATAAGCCAAATGAGGCTGTGCATATCAGCATAAGCCACAAATATTTTGAACGAGATATATATTTAAAACTATCTATAATACCCATTTTAGGTTTAAGTTTGTGTTCAGCTTTTGCGTTTATATTATGTGCAGAATTGGTCATTACTCGTTTTATAATATGCCGAACGAGCAAACAGGATACTACAGAAGATACTGCCACTAATGATATAGAGATTTGTGTTAAAAATATTTTATCATCTGATGTAGTAAATAGTTGTTTTAAGGCGTTATCGTTCGACGATAAGCTTGTCATCATAAAACCAACCACCACAAGAGCTGAGTTACCAAAAAGCGAAAATAGGGTGTAAAAGCGCTTGGCTTCGTTAGTTTCCGTGATCTCATTAGCTATCTGCCAAAATAATAAAACGTAAAATATATTAGGCCATAATTCAGAGAATGAATAAAACAATACATAGCTCCAATTGCCAATACAGGCAATATACCATTTAAGGTGAGGGTGTTCGGTCATAAGGCGCGAAAGCAGCTCCTTGTTCATATGAAATGTATCAATTTCTGGGTATAATATGAAAGCAAAAAGAACATAAAATGCAGTAAATATAGCTACTAAATAATAAAATATCTTTTGGAAAGGTAAGTGATTAATGAGCTTGGCGTAAACAATTACAAATATTACCGCCATTGGAGTAACGAAGTAAACTTTTGTAAAACTGGTAATTTCTGCACTAACTTCAGATATTAAGATGCTATCCTTCAAGATCCTTAAGATATTCTGATTGAATAATATACAGAACATTAAGGCCGACATTGGAATAAATTTACCAAGTTCGGAATTGTGGACTGGCCAGAATAAATTCCTTAACTTGTTTTTAAATGGATTTAATTCTTGCTCCGACATTTGCGATATAACCTAATAGACAAAAAAAAAACTTAAAAAGTTATTTCTTAGCCATAGGTCTGCAAAACACGCTTCCAAGCGTATCTTCTTAAGGAAAATAAGGCTACTTCAGCAGTAACTAATACTAATTACGGGCGGACTTTAACACAACTAGTTATAATAGTCAATTAAATAATTGAAAATTGTTGGCATTGATGCTGCCTTAAGGGTCAAGAGGGGAGTATTATATATCGTTTAAACCTATTGGTTTTAAACTTAATGGAACGTCGCTGATAGTCGCTCGTTTATTATGTATAAGTTTTGTTCTTGAAGCGTAATATCAAATCCCTTGTAATTTACTATAATTTTTAGTCTACGGAATTCTTTTTCGGAAATATTTCAGCAAATTGTAGGGGTTTATTTTCTTCGTCAATTAAAAGACTATTTTTTTTCTTAGTTATTTTATAAATTATAATAGGTGCAATAAAGCTTGTAACACCTATTATAAAAGCTATTTTATATGTAATATCATTATTTGTAACTAAAGAAACCATGCATATAAGCATTAAAGTTATAGCAATTATTCCAGTATATGGATAAAAAGGGGTTCTGTATTTCAAATCACTTATAGAATATCCAGCTTTATATAAACGTTTGCGAAAAATAATTTGAGACAAACAAATAGAGATCCATGCAGTTAAGCCTGTAAATCCAGATACAAGTAATAAAGCAATATATATTATTGATTGGCCAAAAAAGTAGCCAAAAAAGAGCATTAACCATATAGCTATAATGGTAAATATTACTGCATTTTGTGGCACAGCGTTATGATTAAGATGACCTAATTTATGTGGGGCCATTCCGCCACGTGCTAATGCATTTAATGATCTAACAGTACCATATAGACCTGAATTAGAACATGAAATAGTAGCGCTAAGAGTTATAAAGCTGGTTACTGTTCCAACCCAATGTAAACCATAAAATTTTAAGGCATCAGAAAATACTGGGTTATTAATATTAGCTTTCTGCCACGGAAAAATAAGAACTACGCAGAAAATAGGAATTATATAAATAAATATAATTCTTAAAGTCACCTGACGTATGGCGCTAGGTATCATTTTTTCTGGATTCATAGATTCGCCAGCAGCAAGGCCAACAATTTCAGATCCTTGATAGTTTACAAGTAACAAAACCATAGCTGCAAATAAAGCTGGTATACCCTGCGGGAAGAACCCGCCTTGTCCAAATATAAATTTTTTGCCTATTATTTCTGAAGGTTGATCACCATGTATGTATCCGAAGAAAATTAATATAGATACTATAACAAATACTAAAAGAGCAAATATTTTAATTAAAGATAGCCAAAATTCGATCTCACCAAACATATCTACTTTAAGAATATTTATATATGTTATAAATGATGCAAAAACCATTGCCCAAATATAACCATTTATACCAGTAAAACCTTCCATTATAATACCGCCTGCTATACATTCAGCAGGAATATAAGCTATCCAACTTACCCAATAAGACCAGCCTACGCCGCACGCTATTGAAGGAGAAATAAAATCTGCTGTATATGAAACAAAAGATCCAGAAGTAGGAATAGAGACGGCTAATTCACCCATACAAATCATAGTAAGGTAAACAATAAACCCTCCAAATATATAAGCTAGAAAAACAGAGGGACCCACTTGGTTAATGATTTCACCGCTACCAAGAAAATATCCGGATCCAATTATCCCTCCTAGTGCAATTAATTGGATATGGCGATTCTTTAGCCCGCGCTTATACCCTCCATCAGTTATTACTTTAGCACTATTTCGCCTAAGCTTAATCATTAACTATTTTTAGCTAATATGTTGAATAATAAGTATATATACAATTTTACATAAACTTACAAGTAATTATATTGTCGAGTAAGTATAAATATTTTACGTAATGTACCCATTGACATCTGTAATTAATATTCATATTATATTTTTATTGAGAGGAATATATGGCTAAATAAGAAAAATTGATAAATAGAGTTGTAATTAATTTAGCTTTAAAAATTAGGTAGTATTTATTTAAGATAAAGGCCTAGATTGTATAAGTCGCTATCGTTTTATCTTTTTTGTCCCATGATTCAGATAATCTACGTAATTCCCCAAGGCATTTTTATTAACAAAGTAAGTAATTAGTTATGTTCCTACAAAATTTAAATAAATACGCTTCTGTTATTAAGGCTATGATAATTGTAATTATATTATTTAGTTTTGCTAATTATGCATACTCGAGTAAAAATCAAGAACAGATTAAAGAAGAAATTTCATATTTAATATCAGCTAATGAGTTTATGAGAGCCTTAGCATTATTAGACAATGCTATTGGTTTAATTCCTGATAATGCTGAGCTGTATAGAAATAAAGGTTATTGTCTATTACGTTTAAATAAATTTACAGAAGCTGTAGAAACTTATAATAAGGCAATAGAATTAGATCCATACGTTTCTTCTGCTTATACTAACAAAGCTGCAAGCCTGCTTGGATTAGGAAAATACAAAGAATCACTTATCGAAACTAACAAAGCATTAGAAATTAGTGTTGATAATGAGGGTAGAGCAGAAAATTTGCATCATTTATGTGGGGCTCTAACAAGCTTAGAGCAATTCGATAAAGCCCTCGAGGCATGCAACGAAGCTATAAGACTTGACCCTTTTTATGCGGAAATATATGGAACCAGAGCTGCAACTTTATATGGCCTTAAAAGATATAAAGACTCACTAAATGACTGTGATAAGGGTATTGAATTAAATCCTAATATTGCTGGACTTTATTATAATAAAGGAGTTGTACTAAGAAAATTGCATAGAGAACTAGAAGCTGTAGAGTCATTTAAAAAAGCGACCAAACTTAAAGGATACAAACTATAAACCTTTATATTTGATCTAATAGACGATTGATTATTAAGCTGTTAAAATTGTGGAATAAATATGTCAAACTGAGCTTATGTAGCATAATACATTATTAAATGCCATACACAATAAATTATCTCTTAAAAAGCAAAAACAAGTCAAAATCAGTATTAGTTCTTTCACTCTTCTATTTATCATATACAAAAAATGATATATTTTAAGTAAAACTTGCAATGTCTAAAAAATATGACTATAGCTAAAAAGAAAAATTCTACATCCGCGGAAAAAATACAAAAACCTAATAAAAATGATGAAGAAATGTTTTTTGAGTTACTTAATCGGATGGCCACAACTAATTTAAAAACTAGCCAAAAGCCTACGAAACATAAACTGAGGTAGCTTTCTCATATTATATCTATATTCAAACTCTCCTACATATTTATTAAGATGTTTACTAGATACATGAATATGATGCCTCTAATAGAACGCTTTATTTGGCTCCAAAATCCTTCAAGTCCATTTACATGAGTTAAGTCTTGTACATACTCACCAATACTATGATTAACCGTTTCATGGATATAACCTTGTTCTGATAATATCGAATAAGAACGCAGCTCATCAGTGTGAATAACTGATCCTTTATCCACATTCTCCTTAACAATAGGGTATAAAGTTTTACGTTTAACATCCGGAACTATATGAGTTGTAACATTCCCTGCTTTTTGAAGTAAGCCAAATATAATTGTCTTCCTTTCTGTTCCACGTCCTCCTTTACCAGAACGCTTATCACCTATCCTCATCCGCTTCAAATATACCTGACATTGGATCTATGTTATTATTGATCTATGCCATATATTTACGTATCTGATGCCCTATACGCCAAGCGGTTTTAAGGGTTACGCCTAATTGCCGTTGTAATTCTCTAGCTGAAACGCCATGTCGTGTAGTAGTAAATAAATATATAGCATAAAACCATTTCTGTAAAGAGGTGCGAGACTTTTCAAAAGGCGTTCCCACCATAGGATGTATATGGTGAGCACACCAGCTACAGGAATAAGCCGGTTTACCGGTAAGCTTTGAAAATTTGCCAACTTTCTTACATTTTGGACACTCGATAATTTTTCCATAACGTATTTGCATTAAATGGTCTATACACCTTTCATTAGTAGGAAAATATTTATTGAAAACTTGAATTGTAAATTCTTTAGTTATAATATACCTCCATCTCATTAAGAATATAATATCAATAACCATTAAAGATATCAATGGGTACATTACCATATTTTATGCACGATCTGTGGATCTTGAGGTTAAATAGAGGTGGGGCATGTGTTTGTTGTATAATATAGCTGGTTATAATAAAAACTAGCTGAAAAAAGAGTATAATATATCCTAAAAGAAGGCTGCAAAAATAATAGTTATCCACTTTGGACTAAAGTAGCGACATTGTTCGCTGACTGCCTATTTATATAGGCTTTTATCCTTGCGCTAAGGCCCA
Organism: Rickettsiaceae bacterium; assembly: GCA_030731565.1. Taxonomy (GTDB): domain Bacteria; phylum Pseudomonadota; class Alphaproteobacteria; order Rickettsiales; family Rickettsiaceae; genus Megaera_A. The sequence goes on from JANQTT010000046.1 coordinate 10,764, forward strand.
AATTCAAATTGATAATTATATACTGACATTGCTTTATAATTCTATATATAGGATTATAAAGCTAAATGTTATAAGCTCTTGGCAATCTCGTCAAAGCGTTTTAAATATGACAAAGTGTCCTCTAAGGTATCAAGCTGAAGCATGCATGGGCCGTCGCTTGGAGCGTTTTCGGGGTCTTGGTGAACTTCCATGAATAAGCCAGCAACGCCTGCTGCGATCGCGCATCTTGCGAGTAGGCCAACGTATTGTCTTTGACCGCCGCTAGCAGAGCCAATACCGCCAGGTTGCTGAACAGAGTGCGTTGCATCAAAAAAAACGGGAGCGCCAGATTCTGCCATTATAGATAGGCCTCTCATATCAGATACTAATGTATTATACCCAAAAGAAGTACCGCGATCAGTTAAAATAATTCCTTTCGCATTAAAACCAGCAAGTTTATCGTAGACATTTTGCATGTCCCAAGGAGCGAGGAATTGGCCTTTTTTTACTTTTATAACTTTGCCAGTTTCAGCGGCGGCTTTTAGAAGATCAGTTTGCCTGCATAAGAAAGCTGGAATTTGTAAGACGTCAACTACTTCGCCTACGGGTTTGCATTGCGTTTCGGTGTGGACATCTGTTAGTATAGGGCAACCAATTTTAGATTTTACTTTGGCAAGGATTTCTAAGCCTTGGTTAATACCTACTCCTCTTTGGGCTTTTGCGGATGTTCGATTCGCTTTATCGAAAGATGACTTATATATGAATGGTATATTTAATTTATCAGTAATTTTTTTTATGCTATCAGCAATAAATAAAGAGTGATCAAGGTTTTCAATTTGGCATGGACCAGCAACTAAAGTAAAAGGTAAATCGTTTGCAATCTTGATATTATCTATAGTAACTTTATTTGCTTTCATATTTTTCCTATAATTTATTTTGCAATCGGCAGGGCCGTGGTATCACCTTCTTTTTTTGGTTTTGTTTTTTCAGAAGATTCAATTTTTTTTGCAATATCAGTATGTTTTTTTGTTGATAGATTTGCAAGTACAAGCGCATTTGAGAAAAATATAATGGCAAGAACTATGGTTGTTTTCGTTAAGAAATTTGCTGCAGACCTACCGCTCATAACGCCCATATTATTTCCGCCACCACCAATGCCACTAAGACCATCGGTACTTGTTTTTTGTAGTAAAATGACTATGACCAGAAGTATTGCGATTATTAAATGTACAAAAAGAAGTGTGTTTAGCATAATCCAAAACAAAAATAATTAACCTAAAATTAAATTCAATTCATCATCATCAAGTGATGCACTGCCAATTAGGATTCCGCTTATTCCTTCTATAGCAAGTATTTCCTTGTAATTACGTGAATTCACTGAACCACCATACACTAGCTGAGCATTTTTTGCAACCTGAGTTATTGCAGAATCATTTTTAATAAAACTAAATATCTCAGTTAACTCTCCTTCGGTAGGAGATATGCCTGTTCCAATAGCCCAAATTGGTTCATATGCGATAATTACATTTTTAGCATTTTCGGGTATTGATTCATTAATTTGTTCAAGTATAAATTCTTTATAATTATTGTTTTTTCTGCTTTCTAAAGATTCGCCAACGCAAACTATAGGCTTTATACCCGCTTTGATACAGTTTTCTGCTTTTTTCCGAACTGTTACATTATTATCTTTCATAATAGTCCGTTTTTCGCTATGTCCGATTATGGCATAATTAATACCACAGGATTTTATAATATTCGCAGAAACTTCGCCGGTATACGCGCCGTAACCGTTTATACTACTTACATCTTGCGCGCAAAAAGCTATTGTTAAAAAATTTTCAGCAAAGTGAGCTAGGTACGGAGCCGGAGGAGCTAGGATAAAATGCGCCCAGCTGTTGCGTTTATTTAGTAAATCTGCTTTTAAAAATGCTTCTTTTAAGTCAAGATTCATTTTCCAGTTAGCTATAATGATTGGTTTCATAAGAAAAATATCTTGCAGTTATGAAGTTAGGTTACTATTTTAAGAGCATACTTTTATATGTAAATAGAAAAATTATATGTTAGCAAAAATCAGAAAAGGGTCAAATAGTCTTGTAGTGAGGATTATACTGATATTAATAGCTTTAAGTTTTGTCGGGGCGGGAGCAACGTCTTTCCTTAGTGGAAATAGTCAAGGAAATTTAGTCTGGTTCAAAGAAGCTGAAGCCATTTCTGTAGAAGAATTTCAGCTTGCGAAAGCTAAGGAAGTAGATGCAATCCAACGGCAGAATGGAATTAGCCTTACTGACGAGCAAATTGCTGAACTTGGCATTGATAATAACGTGCTAAGACGTTTAATTAACGATGCAATGATAAAATATTTGGCTAAAACTTATGATTTTGATATTAGTGAAGCAAAAATAATTTCTTACGTCAAAAGAACGCCATATTTTAAAAATGAATCTGGAGAATTTGATTTAAGCCTTTTTAAGGCTGCATTTAATAATTCGCCAAAAAAAGAAAGTGAATATTTAACCTCAATTAAGGACCAAATTATATATTCATCAATGGCAAGTATATTTATGGACTCATTTACACCGGCTTCAGCATTGAAAGATAATATAGTGGGTTATATGGCTGAAACAAGAGGTGTTGACATTGTTTCAATTGACCTGGACTACAAACCAAAAGGATATAAAGCTGCTGAGATAACCTCCGAACAGTTAAATAAATTTTATGAGAATAATAAGGAATTGTTTGTAGTTCCAGAACTTAGAAGTTTTGATTATATAGTTGCTGATGCAAATTATCTTAAAAAGAAACTCCACATTTCTGACGCAGAATTAGAAAAATATTTTAATGATAATCGCGATGATTTCTCAACCGAAAATTTTGCTAAAGCAAAAAAACAAGTTAGAGAAATGTTCGTTCAAGAAAAAATGGAGGAACTAGCTAGTGAACTTGCAAAGAATTTTGAAGAGGATGTATCAAGTGGCCTCAATATTGCCGAAATCGCAAAAAAATATGGTATTAATGTGCAATCTCAAAAGGAGATCTCACTAGATGAGCTGCATTCTAGCGAGAAACCAGAATATGTAGAGCTAGCTGATAGCGTTTTTGAATTGATGGATGGTGAATTGTCCTATCCAATAGAAATACAGGGGCAAAATAGTATCTTACTTGTTGAATTAAAGAACACAATTCAGTCGAGGCAAAATGAGTTAGATGAAGTTGAGAATGAATTAAAGAAAATTTTAAGCCAAAGACAGCTTGCGTTTGAAAATGCAAAGGCTATAGAAGAGTTCAAAAAATCTTATAATCCGCAGGAAAAACAAAATAAAGCTAAGCCAGACGGCATAATTGTTGTGCAAAATCAGCAATATACTAGAGCCGAGCTTCCTATGCAGGATAAATTACCTAGCGATTTATTAAAATCGATGTTTGATGTGCAGAAAAATGAAACTTCACAACTAGTTAGTGACGGTAAGAAATTATATTTTTCTTATGTTAAATCGATTCAAAATAGTAAATTAAAAGAAAAGAAGATAAGAGAAAATTCAGAAGAGTATTTTGCTAGTGTTATTAAGGATGGAATATTCCACGAACTTATATCTTACTTAGCCTATAAAAATCAAATGCAGGTTTTGCAGAAAGGTAAAAGCTAGGTTCGTGGTACACGCTTAGTGTAAATCTGCTTGAAAATTAACTGCACTTAGAGAATTAGCTTTACATTAGACGGTATTAATCATATTTTGTTTGGTGTATAACTCAGGCCAAATTCAACTTAAATTTGCTATAGGTCAATTTTGGATGATCATAGTTAATGACACGGCTATATATCCTTTTGTTCTATTTTACTAGAAAGGCTAATGAATAATATTAGAAAAATACTGTTATTTCTTGTATGTTTGTCTTATATGCAAACTGCCTTAGCCGCACTTCCCATTCAAGTTGAAGTTAAAGTATTTGGTAAAGATGTAATTTTTATTTTCTATAGAGATACAAACCAGATTATTGATTTAAAAGATAGTAATAATACTGCAATTGCAGATATCAATATCCCATCAGAATTTAAACTATTAAACCCTGCAAAATTTAGCCAGTATGCAAGTGGCATAAAATTGACTTCAGGTAAGCAAAGAATTGTATTTCAGGTAAATGAGGAGTTGAAATATCAAGGAATTATTAATGGTGAGAAATTAGATGCTATTAAATACAGATCTGAAAAGGCGGGGGAGGGTGATGATTTATCAAAACTCAGTAAAGCGAATAATGATCCTGGTTTGATTAAGCATAAAGAGGAGAAAGGAGTTCATAAGTTATCATTTAATTTAGGTAATAATGATAGCAAAGTAGCAGTATTTTTCCGAGGTAAATATATTTGGGTTGTGTTTGATCAAAAGAAAATATTTTCTTTTAAGGAAGGCGGGATTTTTAGTAATTTTGAGCTTATTCCAAGCGAAGATAGTACTGTACTTAGAATGAGAGTTGATCCTGAATTTACTCAAGCAAAAATCGAAAAAACAGAATTTGGATGGGACGTAAATGTTTCCAAAAATGAAGATAAAAATTGGCAGCCGAAAAATATAATTTCTCCTGAACCTATTCCAGGACTTGATGGGTTTTTAATTAGAGGAAATTTTGCTAAAGATAAAATTATTTCTTTTGCAGACCCTGAGCTGGGCGATTTGGTAAATGTTATACCAGTAGCTATTGGCGGTAGTAGAGTTGAATCTCAACTAGATTCTATTGAATTTAGTTTATTAAAGTCAATTCAAGGGATAGTTGTCGCTTCATATAGTGATGATGTTGTAGTTGAAAAGTATGACGATTTCATCAAAGTGATTTCAGATACTGCGCTACCTGAAGATTTAGCTTCTAAAAGTAATACATTTCAAATGTCTATCGGTAGCTTTCTAAACTTGCCAACCATTCTGCCTTACTTGGATAAAAAACTAGATATTCTGGATTTTAACCAACAAAAAAGTAGACTAATAAGTGAAGCGTCTTCTGCAAAAGATAAAGAAAGTAGTTTCAATAGAAACCTTGAACTTGCAAAGTTTTTCTTTATACATGAATGGTATCAAGAATCCCTTGATGCTCTAAAGGTAGCAAAAAATTATTCCTATAGTGATTATCAAGAAAGCTTGCAAGCTAGGTTTTTAACTGCTGTAAACTATACGCTTATTGGGGAGCATTCAGCTGCTAAAGAAGAATATGACGATTTGCTGTCTTATAACGATCTAAAACAGATAGCAGAACTTAATGTTTGGAATAACTATAATGAATTTGCTTTGGGTTCAGCTCCTAAAGTAATTGGTATAAATTCTGAGTTTGCTAAAACATTGTCGTTATATTCTGAGGATAAATACTGGCCACTAGTTTTTGCTGAAATTGAGTTAGCGATTACTGCTAATAATATGAAACTTGTTGAAAAGTTATTTAGGGAAATAAGAGAACCGTCTGGGGAAAAGTATAAGAACAGTTTAAAATTTTATAAAGCAGAGTATTATAAGAAAAAAAACCAGTTCAATTTAGCTAAACAATATTATCAAGATTTAGCTCAGCAAAATTCAGATATGTTTCATAGAGTAAGAGCTCGGTTCGTACTTACAAAACTAAAGCAAGAAGCCGGCGAGATTACCATGCAAGATGCAATAGAGTCTCTTGAAAGCTTAAAGTATGACTGGAGAGGTGACCAACTCGAATATGAAATTTTAATGCAACTTGCAATTTATTATAAAACTACAAAAGATATAATGAATGCATTGAGGACATATAATTATATCCAATCGGCTTTTAATAATAAAGTAAGTAATTTTTACATTACCTCAGAGATGGCAAAGATATTCAATGATGTATTCCTGCCAGGTGGGCTTGGAGAAGATATGGATGATTTCACGGTTGTTGCTTTGTTTTATGAATTTAAGGAACTAAATCCCATCGGAAAGCAAGGAGATAATGTTATTATAGCAATTGCAAAACGCTTAGTTCGTCTGGATTTGTTGGAAAATGCGGCAGAGCTTTTAAGGCATCAGATCAATTATCGATTACATGGTAAAAAAAGAGTAACTAATGCTAATAATTTGGCAATTATCTTAATGATGGATAAAAAGCCAAGCGAAGCCATTTTAGTCCTAGATGATACTGATAAAGATAATTTTGATTTTAGTGAGCATGAATATAGAGTGCGCCTCAGGGCTAAGGCTTTAATTGATCTTGAAAAATATGATGAGGCTTTATCATATTTAAAAAATGATAAGTCAGAAGAAGCAAAAATTTATAGAAAAGAAACCATATTCAGAGCTGAAAGATGGAGCAATTATATTGAAATGGTAGAGGCGGATTTTGAAGAAATTGTGAAAAAAGTTGATGTTGATAAGTCTGCTGCTCAGGACATATTGAGGTTAGCTATTTCTTACTATATGCTGAATATTCAAGATCAGCTAATTTTAATTTCTAAGGAAATTGGCGATAAAAATGTCCCGCTACGCACGGTAGTAGATCTTTTGATTTCAAGCTCAGGTTCCATTGATTACAAAAATTTAGATAAAAGTTTAGATATAGATCAGATGAAAATATTGCTTGATAAGTACAAAAAACAATTTCTTGAGGACGAAGGTAACTAATGGTTGGATTACTCAATAGACTAAAGGGAGCTCTAACTAAAACTTCAAGTAAAATTGGAAGTGGAATTGAACATTTACTTATTAAAAAAAGGCTTGATGAGAGTACTCTCGAAGAACTTGAAGACCTTTTGTTGTTTGCTGATGTTGGAGCAGCAGTATCTTCTGAAATAGTAGCATCCATAAGGAAACGCAAGTTTAATAAAGAGGTAACTTCAGAGGAAATTAAAGAAGACCTGGCCCAGATAATTCAGGAAATACTAGATAGACAAGAACATAGCTTTAAAATGCATGATAACCGATTGAACGTTATCTTGGTTTGCGGCGTAAACGGTAATGGCAAAACTACTACAATTGGTAAACTGGCTGCTTTATATACAGCAAACGGAAAGAAAGTAGCTATTGCGGCGTGTGATACTTTTCGAGCCGCTGCTGTTGACCAAATAGAAAAATGGGCCGAGCGTTCTGGAGCGATTTTATTTCATGGCAAAGAAAAGTGTGACCCTGCAAGCGTAGCTCACAGAGCCGTTTCAGAATCTTTAGCAAATAATATAGATGTTTTATTTATAGATACCGCTGGAAGGTTACATAATAATAAAAACCTTATGGAAGAATTATCTAAGATTATTAAGGTTATAAAAAAAGTTGATGAGACCGCCCCGCATCATTCATTATTAGTAATTGACGGTACCGCGGGCCAAAATGCTGTTAAGCAAGTAGAAGAATTCAAGTCTATTGCAAATATATCTGGTTTAGTAATTACTAAACTCGACGGTACGGCAAAAGCTGGTGCTGTTGTTGGAATAGTCCAGAAATTTTTGCTACCTATACATTTTATTGGTATTGGTGAATCTATTGAAGATTTAAAGTTTTTTGTTACATCGGATTTTTCAAAAGCTCTAGTTGGTATTGATTCTTAAGGTTTTCAAGATACAATCCTGAATTTCCCGTAAGTCATCCTGAACTTGTTTCAGGATCTGATTATTGCTTGGGATCCTGAAACAAGTTCAGGATGACTTTGTTGCTAGTGTACTATGCAGTTTATAGCAGTTTAACAA
>JANQTT010000047.1 GCA_030731565.1 Rickettsiaceae bacterium
TAAATGATACAGGTATAACGTGATTAAGCTGTTTTGATACTCCGTCTAGCTTTGTTCTACCAACAACTGTTAGCGAGCCTCCTTTATCGGAAAATACTATATCTGCAAGGAGGGTATTTTGTAAATCAAGGTGCATAACTCCTTGAAGAAAATTTAGTATTTTTGCTTTCTGGATACTTTTAGTGATTTTGATTTTTTTAAGCTCGTATTTTTCATGAGGGCTTGTTTCTTTAGTAGGTTCTAAAATGGTTTGGTATGATATATGTTTAGCTTTTTTAAATGGGCTTTCGTTACCTTCATACTCTTCTTCGTTTTTTCTTTTCATAATAATTTATGTGCGTTAATAGTTTTGAGTGTCTTACTAACATAATTTAATAAATATGAAAAGGAAAAATTAATAAAATTGTTTTTATATTAGCGCGACTAACAGATATAGTTATATATCTGACTTTAAATACAGAAATGTGCGCTGAAAATATTGCTCGCAGAGCCATTCGTAGTTATAAATATAATATTAATTTTGGATTTGAATATGAGTAAATCGAATATAGAGACAGAAGAGCCAGTAGTGACTACTAAAACTATCATCGCATTTTTTGCTATGGTAGTTGGTATGTTTATGGCTATTTTGGATATCCAAATTGTTGCAAGTTCATTATCTGTTATTGCAGCGGGTCTATCTGCATCAAGAGACGAGCTTTCCTGGATTCAAACGTCATATTTAATTGCAGAAGTGATTATAATACCAATTACTGGCTTTGCTTCTAGGTTACTCTCTACAAGAATTTCATATTTTATCGCGGCATTTGGTTTTACACTAATGAGTTTATTATGTTCATTAGCTTGGAATATAGAGTCGATGATTATTTTTCGAGCTCTACAAGGCTTATTTTGCGGCGCAATGTTACCAACAGCATTTGGTGCGATATTTATAATTTTTCCAAAAGCGATGCATATAAAAGTTAGTATGATAATTGGCCTTGTAGTAACCGTTGCTCCGACCATTGGGCCCACATTGGGAGGTTATATTACTGAAATAATGTCTTGGCATTTTATGTTTTTACTAAATATAATTCCAGGGATATTTGTTTGCTTTGTTGTTTTAAATTATATTGACTTCGATAAGCCAAATTATAAATTACTGGATAATTTTGATTTTATAGGTATTGCCCTAATGGCGATTAGCCTTGGTTCTCTTCAATACATTTTAGAAGAAGGAAATAAAAAAGATTGGTTTGATGATACTCATCTATTATTTCTTGCAATTATTGTGGTTATCACTTTTATATGGTTGATAATACGCGAACTTACATGTAAGAATCCAATTATTGATCTCACTGCATTTAAAAATAAGAATTTCAGTTTTGGCTGTATTTACTCTTTTATCCTAGGGGTTGGTTTGTATGGTACGGTTTATTTATTGCCATTATTTTTATTTACAATTGCTGGTTACAATACGTTGCAAATTGGAATTACCATGATTGTCACTGGCGTATTCCAATTTGCTTCAGCTCCACTTGCTGGCAAGATGTTTGGCTCAGGCGTTGATAAGAGGCTGATCCTAGCGATCGGGTTTGGAGCGTTTGCTCTTGGAAGTTATTTAAATAGTTTTCTTACAGCCGAGTCTAAATATTGGGAATTCTTTTTGCCCCAAGCGGTCAGAGGCCTTGCGCTTATGTTCTGCTTTATGCCAATAAATGATTTAGCCCTAGGAACCGTTCCAAAAAGTGAAGTACAAAACGCCAGTGGTTTATATAACTTGACAAGAAATTTAGGTGGAGCGATAGGTTTGGCAATAATTAATAGCCTAATTATTTCAAAATCAAAAATTTACGCTCAGGGTATAAAAGAAAATATGTCGGTTACCTCTCCTCAAGTGCAGGAAAGAATTGAGTTCTTTACTCAAGCTTTAATTGGCAAGGTCGATAATCCTGATCTTGCAGCCTTGCAATTGCTTGATAATGTTGTGGGAAGGGAAGCTTTTATAATTGCAATTAACAATGTGTTTGTTATCATTACTATATTATTTTGTATGGGAATGGCGTTGATCCCTTTTTCTTCACCGCCAAAACACATGGCAGGTTCTAATGCTCATTAAAATTATAACATATATCATTTTTGTTGCTATTTGGTGCGGTTTAGCTGGTTTCCATACAGAACCTACATCTTTATTATTTATGGTTTTTGCGCCTTTAGTAACTTTGTTGTTAGCTATAAGTTTAGATTTGTTACCAAAGAAAAACCACTTCAAATTTTCTGCGGTTATATATTTTGGTTGGTTATTAAAAGAAATACTGATGTCATCTATAGCTGTATCAAAGATTGCTTTTAAAAAAAATATAAGGTTACATCCAGTTCTAGAGACAATTAAAACGATCCAAAAGAATCATATCGGAACAGTTGTTTATAATAATTCGATTACTTTAACACCTGGGACTGTAACATTATCTACTAAAAATGAATATTTATTAGTTCATGCTTTAGATATAAGCTTTATGGACGGTTTAAAAGAAGGCGAAATGGATAATAAAGTAAAGGAGATAATTAAATAATATGTTTAATATCTGTTTGTTCTTAGTATTATTGCTATCCTCTATAATTATATGTGGAGCTTTTTTGCAAAAAGACATATTCATTAGGCTTTTATTTTTAAATACTGGAACTAGCGTCGCAGCTTTGTTTATTTGTTTCCTTGGATCATTTAAGGTTAATAGCTCATACATAGATATTGCTTTAATATATTTTCTTCTTAGCGTAGTTGCTACTAATGCTTACTTGAAATATTTTATACAGAAACATAAAAAAGAAGCGGAAGATGTTGCCTAATAATATTACTATTGCCGGGTGTGGATTAAGTGGTATGATATCTGCTCTTGCGCTTGCAAGTCATAATATTCCGTCTGCTATAATCGAAAGAAAATCAAGCGAAGATAAAGATTTTTTTTCTGATATAAGGACAACAGCTTTAACAAATTCTACCAAAAAGTTTTTCCAAGAAATAGGAATTTGGGATCGTATCGCCGATTTTGCAGGTCCTATTAATGATATTTATGTCGTTGATAATAAATCTCCTGAAATGCTACATTTTGCATCGTCTGAACTTAAGCAAGGCGAAATCATGGGATATTTAATCCAGAATACTGAATTCAAAAAAATATTATTTGAACTAATATCTGCAAACAAGCTAATCACTATTACTCAAAATTGTTCTTATCAAATTAATGATAATACGGCAGACGGTTGTACTATCACTACCAGCGATGGGAAAGAGATCAAAAGTGGTTTATTGCTTGTGTGTGATGGCCGCCATTCTGTAGCTAGAAAATTTTTCTTTTCAAGCGATATTGAGAAAACGTACGATCAGTGTGCTCTGACATTTATTGTGCATCATGAAAAATCACATGAAGGCACGGCTATTGAGCATTTTATGCCAACGGGGCCATTTGCTATTTTACCTTTGCGAGACCAAAAACGCTCTTCTATAGTTTGGACAGTAGATTCTGACATGAAAGAATTGCTAGAAAAATTACCGAAAGATGAATTTACAGAGATTGTGCAAGATAATTTTGGAGAATTCTTAGGGAAAGTAAAAATCGAAGGCGAAGTAGCGGGATTTCCATTAAGAGCTTATCAAACAGATAAATATTTTAACAAAAGGATTGTATTAATCGCAGATACTGCGCATATAATTCATCCCCTTGCAGGGCAGGGTCTAAACCAAGGAATAAAAGATATTAGCTGCTTTATTAAGTTATTATTGGAGTATGGTATAACTGATTCTATGCTTGAGCAATACCAAGATTTACGCAAAACAGATAATAGTAATATGCTGGAAATTACAGACACTATTAACGCTGTTTTTTCTAATAATTCAAGGCTTCTACGTGCTGGTAGGTCTTTTGGTTTTCAAATAATTGAAAAAATACCGCCTTTCAAAAAATTGCTTATTAAATATGCAATGGGCAAAAGATGATACTCCTTAAAGACCTATTCTCTGGTATAACAAATTTTGTTTTGCCGCATAGATGCATTTCGTGTTCAGAGTTAACGGAGCAGGGCGATGGCTTGTGCTCAAGATGTTTTAGTAAACTAAATTTTATCTCTTCCCCATATTGCAAAATTTGTGGATTCCCGTTTGAATTTGATATGGAGGGTCAGTATGAATGCGGAAAATGTATCTCGGAACCGCCAAAATATGAGCTAGCTAGAAGCTTGTTTAAATTCGATCCATATAGCAAAAAAATTATTCATGGATTTAAATATAATGATCAGACTAGCAGTGCTAAGTTGTTTGCTAAGCTATTATTTGTTAGGTATAAAGATGATTTTAAGGATATTGATTTAATTGTTCCAGTGCCTATGAATAGGTTCAAAAGGGTTTTTAGGAATTATAACCCACCTCAGTTGCTGGGGAAACAACTTAGCACTGCTTTCAACCGGAACCAAGTGCCAGATCTATTAATAAAATCCAAATGGACAAAGCCCCAAACTAGTCTTTCACGAAAGCAAAGAAAAGAAAATCTAATTGGTTCTTTGCATATAAACAAAAAATATGATGTAAAAAATAAGGTAATCTTATTGGTTGATGACGTTAGGACTACAGGAGTAACTA
>JANQTT010000048.1 GCA_030731565.1 Rickettsiaceae bacterium
TATCTGACGATGCCCAAATTAACGCATCAGTAAGTAAGATATATTTTGGAGCTGTTCAAGATGGTAAGTGTCCTTTTTTATTGATAAACATCCAAAAAGCTGAAGAATTATCTTTGCACGTTGCTCAAATATATTCGGTTGAATTTCAAATTTCAGCTTATGCAAAGGATCATCATCATAAATTACTTACATCTTTGGCAGATAGGGTTGTATTCGTACTAAATAATACTGAAATATTGTTTGATGACTTTGGCGTTTCTGGAATAAAAGCAAATAAAATTATTTTTGAGAAAGCAAAAGACTTGGTGCTAAATAAATTGTCAATTAGCTATAAAGCATTAATAAAAAGGAAGAACGATGAATGATTTTCATAACGTGAATTTGCCAAGTTATATTGAAATTTTTGCGGTTGCAACAACAGAATTCTCTACGATTTGTGCATCAACAAAATCTGGTAGAGAAATAAGGAATGCAAGTAGCTTGGTACCAAAAAGAAGTTATTTGCTAAAAGATTGTCGTTTGTCTCGAAGCCAGTTTGAGGTATTCAATAGCTTTTTTTATGCGAGGTGCGGAAGAAGATACGCTTTTCGCTTGAAGGATTATTGCGATTTTAAGGTTAAGAAAGAACAAATAGGCAAAGGCGATGGAGTGACTAAGGAGTTTCAGTTAATAAAAATATATCAAGACTCAATTGCTCCTTACGTAAGAGAAATCACTAAACCTTTAGATAAGACAGTTACAATACATACCAACCAAAATACTATAGTTCCTGAGCTAGTTAACCTAAATACTGGAGTTATTACTCTGACTGAAGCGCTACCTGAGCAAGACGAATTATTCGCAAGTTTTGAGTTTGATGTCCCAGTTAGGTTCGAGAAAGATAGTTTTCAGTATAGTTTTAGTGAAGACGGAACTATTTCACTAGATGACGTGCGATTAGTTGAGGTGTTATAGTCATCCACTTTAAATTTTGTGCGTCGTTGCTTGTTGCTCACCTATTAATAGGCTTCGACTCTTCGCGTCTAGCCCTAAATTCAAATTGAATAACTAATATGATTGACAATAATTTTATACATCTTTTTTATATAAAATCAAAATATGATGAAGAACATTATTTTACATCTTCAGCTCATCAAATACATCATGAAGGCAAAATATATTTTCCGTTTTCTGGTATTTCAATTTTTTCAGGAGAATTTAATGATTCTGCTCAGAACGAGATAATATTACATGGCGTTTTCGAGGAGCAGGGAATTACTGCTGATCAAGATTTAACTAGCAGTATTATTAAAATAATAAATTTTGAGAATGGAATAGCAAATGAGCTCGTAACTTATATTTGTACAAAGCAAATTTGTGAAGGTCTGGAATTCAAGTTAGTGTGCAAACCAGAAATGATCAAGTTAAACCGGTCACTATTACCAGTATTTAGCAAAACGTGTAGGGCTAATTTTTGTGATAAGGATTGTAAATTAGATATTAATGATTTCAAGTTTGAGATATCAGTAATTAGCATTGAAGGGAACACCCTTTTATGCGATGGCTTAGGCGACTATGGAAACAATCATTTTTCAGGCGGAAAATTGTTTCTAGAAAAGGGGCAAAGGCAGTATGAGTATGTTGTAAAAAGGCATTTTGCTAATAAAATTGAGCTACTTAATGGAAATATTTTAAATATTGAAAATGTGACCAAATTCTATTTATCTCCAACTTGCGATAAAAAAATTAGAACTTGTTGCTATTCTTTTAATAATACAGTAAATTTCAGAGGCGAGCCGGATATACCGGAGCATAGAATAATTAAAAATTAATATTTGATAGATTAAAATGTTTCAAAAATTTTTCTCAGGGTTTTTAAGTGTATTTAGATTTGGTTCAGTACCAATTAGAAATAGCATAAATACGGGCAGCCCTGAAGAGTGTATTTATTTGGTCGAGAAAGACTTATATCTATCATATGAAAAATTGAAAAATAGCCATGAAAGAAAGAAAAAAATTTTTTGATAATAACCGCCTTAATAAGGGGCATAAAAAATTACCTAATCCAGTGCAAAGCGACGCCAATGTTGTAAGGAAAAAATACCAACATATTTTGCCTCCAATTGAGATGTTAGAGCATTATGAAGAGTTAAATCCAGGTACCATCGATAAGTTGTTAGATATGGCTCAAAAAGAGCAGAACCATAGGCATTCGATTGATTTAATCACTATAGAAAAATATAATAAAGCAACGAAGCTTGGTAGAATGTTTTCGCTAGTTTTTGTTGCTTTAATTTCTATAGCATCGTTGATGTTAGTTGCTGCTGGGAGTATGTTTGTGGCTGCTATATTTGCATTTTCAGCTTTTGCATGTATTACAATCGTATCGTATTTTTATTCTAAAAATTCTCCAGCACAAGGAGCGGATAATTCCAATTCATCAAGGTCTCGGGGTTATAGAGGTAATAGGAATAATAAAAAGTATAGAGCCTAAACGCTGTGGCAGAGAAATTAGTTGCAACGTCTATTATTTAGCTTTGCCCATTTTTTACAATTAATCTATTAGCTTTTTAGTTCGAAATGCTATAACCCATTTGTGGCTAAAAAGGCATTGCCCAATAACTATAGATATGGAAACATTGTCCTCCAGCTAAACGTAGTCATCCCGCGCTTGATCGGCTTTGTTGCATGACTAGTGGGGTTTTAGGATTGTATCCGAGCCATGCAACAAAGCCGATCAAGCCCGGTATGACGCTGTATTAGTTTAAGATGACTCCAGCAGTGGTTATTAGTATCTATAGTTGTTGGGCAATTCCGCTAAAAAGCTAATAACTAAATTGCAAAATATTTTTATAAAACACCCCTAATTCAATATAATTTACTATATAGGCTTCGCTCCTCGTGCTATTTAAGCTAAAACTCAATATAAACCCCTGATATTCGCCACTATATTGTTTTTTAGTTAATTTTTTCCATCAAAGACTTACTAATTATTAAAAAGTGTGTATATTTACAATTCGAAGTTGCAAATATTACAGATACTTTAATTTTTTCTGGATTGCGTAATTTAAAAATAAGATTTATGAAAGGGAAATATATGAGTAAATATAGTGTAATAAAGTTTCAAGCTCCATTTGAAAGGTTAAAGGAGTATGACTTATTGCCAGAAGTTAGGTTATATAAAGCGGTTATTACTCAGGCGATAATCGATGTATCAAACATTTCCGATACACCTTCTTCTAAAAAAAACGAATTAGAAGCTAAAAATTGGCTTTTTGGCAATTCTATACATTTTAGAGATGTTTGTAACAAAGCTGAATTATTACCTGAAAAAGTTATAGAAATGGCTAGGGATGCGATAGAAATGAATAATAATAAAATATTTTATATACATAAAAATAACCAAAAGATAGCTTAATACCAATCTCAAATTAAATATTACCGCGTTGCTCGTCGCTCACCTATTATTATAGGCTTCGCTCCTTGCGTCTAGTACTATTTATGAGATTGATGTAATACAAAATCCTAGCTTAAATAGTACTAACTTTTGGCTACCTTCTTTGATAAATATTATTAAGTCTAAATAAAGTCACATTAAGGTAGTATTTCTTATGTTAAATAACTCTGTGCTTGAGTTAATTTCAAATGTATAATAGTTATATGGTGTATTATAATTGAAATTTATTTAGGAGTTAAAAATGCAGGTAGATACATCAGGACAACATATGTCAGTTGGTCAGTCATTAAAAGAGTATGTTGACGGAAGATTAAAAGAGGTTGTGGGAAAATATTTTTCTAACGCTCCAAGTGCTCATGTGCACTTTATTAAACAAAGCTATGAATTTAATTGTGATATAGTTTTGCATGAAGGTACGGGAAGGCATGTGGTAATAAAAAGCAATAATTCTTCTGACGAAGTTTACAACGCGTTTGATATCGCTCTTAGCAAGCTTGAAAAGCAAATGCGTAAATATAAATCGAAGTTAAATAATCATCACAGAGGAGCTAAAGTTTCTCAGATAGTACCAGACGCTGTGAAATATGTTATTTCTTCTAAAGGCGAAGAAGAGAAAGAATTTGATGTCGATAATCCTGTGATTGTAGCTGAAAAGCCAACTCAAGTTTTGCCACTTACTGTTGGTGAAGCGGTGATGAAAATGGATCTAGAAAATTTACCAGCTCTTATGTTTGAAAATGCTAAAACAGGAAGAGTAAATATAGTATACTACAGGAAAGATGGAAACATTTCCTGGGTAGATTCTAAATAATATATTTATAAACTCAAACTTGGCTTGTTAATTTAATAAGCCAAGTTTTAGTGCGTTACTCTTGTT
>JANQTT010000049.1 GCA_030731565.1 Rickettsiaceae bacterium
GTCACATAGACGCCAGGATTCTTTGTTTGCGACATCAAGCTCTTCGGCTTTCTCTTCCCAATGAGCCGCCTTCTCTTCCGTAGCTTTTAGGTGCTCCTGTTGAGGTTTAAAAAAGGCTATAAGAATTCCTCCCACTAACAGCAATAAATAAGTTACCTTAAACTGCAAAGTACCTAAATTAGTATCAAGATTCTCAATGCCAGTATACCACTTAAAGAAGTATACACTTGTTACTATTCCGCTAACTATTAAAAATAAAGCTACGTGCCAACGGACAAGCATAGCAAGAACCACCATACTGAGCAAAAAGATCATTAGCTGAAATTGACCAAAATTACTTATAATTACTTGCAAACCTCCGACAAAAGCTAAGATATAAAACAATCCAATAATCCAAAATACTGAAATAAATTTATCGCTTCTAAAAGTTGAAGGCCAAATTGGATAAGTTAAAAAGGCAGAAGATGACAATAATACTGAATGATATATAAATTCTATAATTTTACTATATTGTTGGCGAATTTCTATAGGCAAGGAATACATAGTAGAAAAAACTGCAATAATACAAAATATTCCAAAAATGGAGTAAACCGATTCATTACTAGGGGTGTTATTTCGACAAAAAATTAATAAGTCAAAAGTCTTGACCTGCTTTATGTAATATTCCCATCGTTTACGACGTTCTTTTTTTACTATTTCAAATGTTCCCCAATCCTTAATTCCTACCCAACCTCCTTGCTCTTTAAATAGATAGTGACTACCAATTAAAAATACTAAATTAGCTAACATGCCAGGAATTACACTATCTACTCCTGTACTTTCCATCCACAATATTCTCCAGGCAATCACAGCGAATAACCCAGCCATTATGCCAATTAGTACGGACTTTGCTGTGCTACGAAATCCCAATATTGCCAAAAGAAATGGGACCGTTACTACTGGTAAATAGAAATTGCTTACCAGCAAAAATATACTAAGCAAGCCTTTCATATAAAATGCTAAAGCGAAAGCTAAAATGCCTATAATCGTTGAACAAATATAGGAAAAATATAAGTTATATTTTTCTGTTATATCATAACCAAAAGACTTCTTTATATCGTATGACAAAGTTACCGTGGCTGCATTTAAATATGAATCAGCTGTCGACATTGCCATAGCTATAATACCAATTGCAATAAGACCTTTAAAACCAGCTATATATGTGTAATTATCTATTATATAGGATAATAATTGGGTTGGTTCTAAATTAGGATTATTAGTTATTAATAAAATACCGATCCAAAAAAATAATATTGAAATAGCAAGCCTGACCATAGTTGCTATAAAAAAAGAACTAGCTACTTGAGTAGTATCTTTTGCCATTGATACTCTTTGAAAAATAGCAGGGTTAAATGATGGGATAATAAAGTAAAATGCCAATCCTATTGAGCCCCAAAATTTATAGTGGCTAGTATCTATTAGTTGTTTATAATCAAATAATTCATGTTGTGAAATTGTATTGAATACAATGGATGGATCACTAAAATTACCCCAAATAATCAAAGCAATGATCGGTATCACTGTACCAAAGGTAAAAAACTGAATTACATCAGTAAATGTAACAGCTTTTATTCCCCCAAATGTAGAATAAATTATAAGCACAAGACTACTAGCAACAGTAGCGTAAAAGCTAGATAAACCAAAAAACAACTGCAATATTGTTGCTGCAACCTTGAATTGCGCTGCTAACTTACCAATACAATTAAATATACTAGAAATCGAAGTAATAAATCTAACTTTTGAACCGTATAAATTACCCATAGCATCAGCAATAGATAATGTTCCTAAGAATTCTCCCATTCGAGGCGCAAGGAAATAACAAATTATTAGGCAGCTAAATATATCCCCTAACATGCCAGGAACCATATAAAATAGCCCGCCTTCATATACCTCTGAAATATCCGTTAAAAACGCACTTCCACTAATCCATGTTGCTATTAATGTAGCAGAAATAGTTAGAGTAGAAAAATTTCTCTCTCCTATAGCATACTGCTTAATGGTTCTTACTCCTCTGCTAGAAAGTATTCCAATCACAAGCGTAGCGATTAAAAATACTGTAAAGATTAGAGCATCTATACTAAAATTCATAAGAAAATAAACCCTGGATTACTAAAGATTATACTACCTATATATAAAACATTTATTTAATAGTTGCAATACTATTAAATAGCTTAAATTTAAGCTTGAACTTAATGTTTATACTTTTTTAATAATGTCATCCCAAGAAATGTAAATTACTTATTCTTTCTATGTACATTGCTTTAACTAGCGATTCATCTGTGATGCCGTTTATACTTGTTAGAACTACTTTGCCATGACCAAAGCCGAAATCATTTTTGAAATCATAAACCGCTCCAATCACAGTAAGTTCACCAGAATCAATCCTTGATTTATATTTTTGTATCGCTCTTTGCACCTGGTAATTTATATTCTCTATGATGGCATCCTCAAGGCAAGTTGCAGTAATTTTTATGGTACTTAATTCTTTATTTATAAACTCTGATTCAGTTTTTGTACCATTTAGTGCCGCTGTTACCGCCCCACAATCCGAATGTCCAATAATAAGTAAAAAAGGTGTATTAAGAATTTCTATGCCAAAATCAATAGACCCTTCACAAGTAACAAGTTGATTACCTATGTTTCTTATAGCAAACACGCCATTCTGAGGTGTTTTATCAAATGATTCCATTTGGACTCGTGAATCAGAACACTTTAAAATTGTTAGATTAGGGGTCTGGCTATCATGGAACTTAGCAAAAAATTTATCATCATGAACAGATGAAAATTCTTCATTAGTATCAAACAATTCTCTTAAAAATAGCAATAATCTTGGGTTATCCGGTAGATTCATAGACTAACCTCTTGTAAGAAAAATATATGTACCTACAGCACAAAGCTTGTTATATAGAACAGTTAAGGCTAAATAGCAATTAAAAATCTTTAAACCACGCCTTCTTAGATTAACCGTGGCTTGCTAAACACGGCAAAATAATTCACATCTATATCATCTGAAAGTTGCCACTCTTGTCCTAAAATTGAAAAAACAAGCCCCTTTAATTCTTAAATCAGTCTTTTGAGACATTTTGACTAGTTCTGATGGTTTTATGAATTTAGTATAATTATGTGTTTTAACTGGTACCCAGCGAAGTAGATATTCTGCTGCAATAATAGCTAGTAAATAAGATTTTGCCGTTCTATTAATTGTTGAAGTAATAAGAATTCCTCCATGGTTTAGTAGTTTTGACAAATTCATTGTAAAATCACTAGGGTTAGCAACATGCTCTAGAACTTCAAGACATAATATTATATCGTATTTTTTATCACAGTTGACGTGCTGCTCAATTGTTGTGTTAAGATAATTTATGCTTAATTTATGCTCTTTTGCATAAAATTTAGCAGCTTTAACATTATATTCATTGGCATCCAAACCTGTAACTTTAGCACCAAGGTGGTGCATAGGAACAGAAATTAATCCGCCACCCGATCCCACATCCAGTAGCTCAAGACCCCTTATCTCTGATATATTGAAATGCTGCTTTATTTTGGCAGTAATATAATCGACACGAACTGGATTAATTTGATGTAATGCTTTAAACTCACCTTCACTATCCCACCACTCTTTATGAGTTTTATTAAATTTATTCAGCTCTTCCTGATCGATAGAGGATGTTGTTGTCATTATTCCGGTCCCATACTTGATAAATACATATTAATCTAAAAACTTATATATGTAAATTTTTACTCTTCAAAATATATTATCAAGGTGCTATAGTTAGGCAATTCAGAAAGTTGATCTATTTATGGGAATTATTGTACAGAAATTTGGTGGTACCTCTGTCGCTAATCTTCCGAGAATTAGAAATGTTGCAAACCACGTTAAAATGCAGCTCGATTCCGGAAATCAAGTTATTGCCGTTGTTTCAGCCATGGCAGGAGCAACAAATTCTTTAATTACCCAATGCGCAGAATTATCAAGACTAGATGAACTAAATTCATTACAAGAATATGATGCGGCAGTGGCCAGCGGTGAAATAATTACCTCAGCTCTGCTTGCACTACAACTACAATCCATGGGAATTAAAGCTAAATCCCTCCAAGGCTGGCAAGTGCCAATAGAAACAACCAAGTCGCATGGCAACGCTCAAGTAGTTAATATAAAACCAGATAAACTAAATAAATTACTGAGCCAGGGGATAACACCAATAATAACAGGGTTTCAAGGGGTATCTATTGATGGGGATATAACAACTCTTGGCAAAGGAGGATCAGATAC
>JANQTT010000050.1 GCA_030731565.1 Rickettsiaceae bacterium
CGCCAATTAAAGCATAAAGCCCCACGCCGCGCCTGAAAACACACGGAGCATTCGCCACGCGAGCATCCGAGGTATTAGTGCACATCCTATCATCAATAAACTGACAATCCTGCAAGCGTTCACAAAAACGACTTAATACATCCCCTTCACCACTCGCACTAAACCAAGGACACCAAGCTGATAGCTCGCTCCCATTGTTCCTGTCTATCCCATAATCCCAGCCCTTAACCATCAGAGTAAGCGGACGACCGTTAACCCTATAACCAGAATCCCGCCACGGCGCAACCTGATTCGCCCCCACCTGCCCAGAAAACTCCGACTTAGAATACCGAGCACTAACCGTAACCACCCCATGCCCAAAATCATCCGCCTCTATACACCGCTCTCCAGTGCAACCAGAAAGAGTCAATAATACTAATATTGCTATAATATAGTTTTTAGTCATCTTTTCCGGTTAATTTTTTACTTAGCTTTCTTTCAGTAGTTGGTTTATCGCTGCTCGAAGGTTTTTCGTCTTTTCTTAGCTCATTCGTATGAGTATCATTTTTTTTATCTTGTGGTTCTATTTTTTCTTGAGCATCAAGTTTTTTAGAATTGCTATCAATTCCTGGCTTTTCATTCGAATCAACTGGATGGTCATTAGTCTCAGTTATTTGTTTATCCGGACTAACTGAAGGGTTATCAACAACTTTATCTTGAGTTTCATCGTTTCTAGTAATCTCTGGTCTTTGAGAATCTTTTGTCTCAGACTCAGTCGTATCTCTTTTTTCTGTTAGAGATTCCGTATTACCTTTACTTATTGTTTCCTTATCAGTTGTACCACCGCCAAGCTCTAGTTTTTGAGAATCTTTTGTCTTGGATTCAGTCGTATCTTTCCTTTCTGTTAAAGGATCTGTATTACCTTTACTTGGTGTTTCTTTATCAGCTGTACCACTACCTTTGACTGCCTCACGCTGGGCAACGTTAACATTTCCTGTTGTATCTTTTTTATCTGGCCCAGTAAATGATTTTTCTTCAGTAGATGATTTTTTAACTTTCCCATCTTTCCAAGATACATCTTTGGGAGCTAAGCTATTGCTATCATCGGGTTTAAGCTCGTTAGGGTTATCCTTGCCAACAATCGTAGGTTTTTTACTGCCAAAACCACTTGGATTACTCTTAACCTCTGGATTTTCCTTCTTTCCTTCCTCGGGTTTTTTTGTATCTGGCCCTGGTTTATTAACACTAGGTGGATCTTTAGCTTCAGGCAAGTTATTAGGGTCAGATTTTTTTTCTGAATCGTAATCAATATTTCCTGCATCAGTCTTTGTTGCTCTTCTAGACATCTTTTGATCAATAAATTTTTCTTTTGCAAAATTACCAACCCCCTTAGCTGCCCCAGTAATAGGGCTTGCAAGTTTTTCCATATCGCTAGTAATGTCCTTAATTGGATTCATTCCGCGTTGCAATTTACCATCTTGGCGCGCAGCTAGGACGTTTGTCAGGTACTGAACTACTAGAGTTACATAGTCAACTAAACCATCAGCAAGTTTACATAATGCGAAGAATAGAAATGTTGAAGTTGCAAGCATTGAGAACGTACCTGGCGCAAAGAAAAAATCTGTCATTGAACCTATTCCTCTTACTTCTGGTACATAAAAAGGGATTCCAGGAAGGAAAGGTAAAGTAAATGAAAAACTGATAGGGATTGACATATGATTTAAATCAAGCCCAATCTTGATTGGAATCAATATATCCCAGCACGCTCTGACTACTGTTCTAGTTACAACTTCTCCCATTATTTGATCAATTAATAAGAAAAATATTAGCAGAATGGTCGGTTGTATCATCTGGCTAAACATTGTAGAAATCCAGTTATCGAACATGCTCTTTGTACGCTCGAATAAAATTAGGATAATGAAAAATGGCGCAAGTGAAATCATTACAGCTAGTCCAAGGAATGCGAGACAGTAGCCTACTATCACTTGAAGAACAGCTCTGAAGAATATCAGAATACCATATATAGTCATAATAGCAAAAAATGTCAGACCATTATGAATCTGTAATAATTGGATAAATAATAGAGCCCACATGTTACCATTAATGTATTTTTCTATCACTGGATCTATAAAACCAAAGACATTTCCCGCTGAGCTCGTGACGCCTATGACAGTTGTCATTAAATATTCTGTGCCTTCAATAAAGACATTAAATAAATTTTTACTAAAAAAAGTCCAGCTTGTTTGACTAAATAGAGCTAACACAACGCCAATTTTAAGGACTCTGGTGACAATATCAGTAACTGTGATTTGTGTTGCTCCAGCAAGAAACATCAGCCCATAAATTATTATGTATAAGACTAACATTAATCTAGCAATATTTTGCAGAGCGGCATTGCTAACTAATTTCTTGTATATTACCTCGGATAATCCATTAAACTTTTCTCGTAATGGTTTTACGATATGGTCGTATACAACACTAGAAAACCAATTAGTACCAGTATAATTTGCTGTTTTTACTTGGATAGTTCCCGTAACGTCCGGATTCGTATTAATTACTCTTAACCACAAAAACCCATCTTCATTTGCATTCCCCCTAAAACTCTCTCCAATTGACGTACCCGAGGTTTTGCTAGTAGGTATCGCTGTTTCTGAAATATAATATTCTATCTGTAAATCTTTTAAATCTTCTGGGCTTATAGCTTTAGAGGAATTACCAATTTCGATTTCCATTAAATACCTTCCCATATATATAAAGTTCATATTCAAAGAAGGTTTTATAGAGGTCATATATGCATAAAACGTACTATAATCGTTTACCGACTGTAATGATGACCACTTAGACATAATTTGGGTATCTATATTATACATTCCGTCAATACTCCATGGAGATTTAAACTCAAGCGCTCCGGTTATATTTGATTTATGATAGAAAAAATTTTTTTCTGTAAATGAAGAATGTATAAATTTTTGCGTTTCATTTTTGATCTCAGTTCCTCCAATGGTAAGCACCATACCCCTTCCAAGGTTATATTTGCATAAAGGATTATTATCTTTTCCATTTGCTGAATCTGGACAATTTGGCATTTGTTGCCATTTTGTAGGAGTCATTATGTTATTATTCAACTTCCCAATATAACTATTCCAGTCGATATAAAAAGCTGAATGATTGGTACAAAAAGATTTTTCAAGAAATTCAGTAAAAATGCCGCCACTGTCAGTAGCTGAACTACAGAACTTCGATAAGCTGCTATAGAATATATGATTATCAGGTAGAGAAGATGTATTAGTATAAATTGATAGTAATTCTGTTCCAATCCCAAATAGTTCCGAATGCATTTCAGAATCACTACCAAAGAACTTACCGGTTGTGTCCATAGTAATATTTATCACGTCATCTTTTTTAACTAGTATCTTTTCCCTTCCATTAAAATTAAAATATTCGTTATAATCTATAATTCTTTGCTTAAAAGTCATCTCAGCTATATCTTGATACCTTAATAATTGTCCGCCTTTGAATTGATGAAAATCAGACAGGTATTTTTTAGTAGAAAAATCAAATTTTTGAATGAATATTTGAGGCGCAGCAAATCTTGGATCAATCCTATATAAGACCCTATATTTAGCCGGCCTTGGCAAAACTCCATTAGCTAGCCATTCAATTTGCAATAATTTTCCGCCATGGACTTTGACTCCCGTTGATACCCAACTTCCAGAATTATCAAGATTCAACGTATGTTTTGCCTGATGCAAGCCTGCAAATACTGGAACTTCAACGCAGCCAAAAAAACCCTTTAGTGTATCCATTTGAGAATCCATCCAGCCATAACGCTCGCTTGCTATTGCAGTTACAGAAAACTGCGATAACAGAGTAAGAGTTATAAGTAATGACCGTATGAATTTCATAGTTCTAACTATTTATCCTCATTATTTGAATTCTTAGACCCAGAATCTTTACTTGTTTCTTTTGTTTCAGATTCGAGGTTCGGCTTATCGGTGCCTGATTCGTTAGTTGTAGTATTTTGTAGATTATTATTACTTAAATTCTTACTTTCGTCTTCTTTCGTTACAGTTGACTTATCCGAACGTGGCTCAGACTCTGGATTAGGTCCCTCTGGACGTGATCTATGTGTACCTATACTAGGTCGCTTCGAAGAAGATTCTGATTCTAGGTTAGACCCTTCAGGACTTGGCTTAGACTCCGGATTAGATCCTTCTGGACGTAATCTGTGTGCTCCTATACTAGGCCGCTCTGAAGGAGATTTGGATTCTGGGTTAGATCCTTTGGAACGTGACTCAGACTCCGGATTAGATACTTCTGGACGTGATCTATGCGCTCCTATATTAGGTCGTTCTGAAGAAGATTTGGATTCTGGGTTAGCCCCCTCGGAACTTACGTTTGCATGCTTACTAGCTTCTGTCGTTTTTACTCCTGGTTTCCATTTTTCACTTTCTGATTCAGTAGCCGCTTCTTTTGAAGGAGTTTCTTCTGGTTGAATGCCCGATGGATTTATACCACTATCGCTATCACTAACATTAGCATCTGTTTTATTAAGCTGTGGGTCACTATCACTTTTTTTTGGATCATCACTACTTTGGCTAGGTTTGTTATCAGATGGAGGTTTAATATCTTTCCTATTTGTGCTATCTATCGGCATTTTTTTATCTGCAGATTGCATGCTCTTTAGCCTATCTTTCATTTGGTCTTTCATTTGCGCTCGGCTCTTTTTATCAAGGCCAACCGCTGATAAGGCTTTATCTCCAATCGCATTAGCCATTCCTGAACCCATTCCAGTAGCTGATGGACCACCGGCACTACCGGCCAGCCTTGCTACAATATTACCTGAAAAATCAACATATCCCCACATACAGTAAGCAAGCATTAAAAGTACAACCATATTCTGCATATTTAGCCCCATTTGACTGCTTTTATGGTCAAATCCCCAAGGAGCAAACCAGTTAAAACAAAAAATTTCTACATCAAGAAATGCGGGAGTAACGCCTGGAATAGTAGGGAATGGTAATTTAAGTGGAATCGCACATTTCCAGCACACACTGTAACCAACCACGAAATCTAAATAAATTGTAAATAATTGCGTGAGGATGATTATCCCTGCAAGTAAAACTACAGGCTCTAGCATATATCTAAACATGAATTTTACCCAATTATCAAATAGGTGAGCTGTTTTCTCAAATAAAATAAATGTCAAAAATAATGGAGCAAGCCCTATAAGGACAGTTATGGCCATAAAAGCCATTAAATAAACCGCTATTGCCTTGAGCAATACAATCACGATAATTATTATACAAACGAATATCAATATGAAGTAAATAACGCCATTTATTCCCATAGAAAGCAGAGCTAAAACTTGCGCAATAAAAGTTGAACTTAAGAATATTTTAGTCATCACTTCATTTAAGAACATGAATGGATTAGAAATAGTAGTACTGCCTGAAAAGATACTGTAACCTGCCATATTCGAAATAATATCGTCGGTAAAACCCGTAACAAAATCGAATACATAATCGTTAAAGAACTCAAATGTTTTTTCATTAAGTAGCCCTGCAACAAATGCTATTTTTATAATGCGAAGCACTAAGTCCGTTTGGCTTATTTGGACCATTCCAATCAAGAACATCATACCATATATCATGATATATAATGAAAGCAGGCCTTTTACATAATTAAAGAAATTAGTACATCCACCAGATCCGGAAATGCCCTTATAGCACGTCATGTTCTTAAATATTTGTTCAGCCGCGCCCTGGATTTTATTTTTAAAACCTTGGAAAAAAGGCTCCAGAATATCATGATAGAACCCACCTTGTTCAATGGACGTCATAAAATCAACGCGATATTGGCCAAAACTATCTTTGTAATCATTAGGATCATTATTAATCCTGAGCCATAAATAACCATCTTTATTACCAGGGGCAGTAATACTACCTGAACCATTAGCATCTAATAACATGTTTTCTGGAGATAACGTATCACTATTCGGGTTTTTACCATAGTCAGCAATTATATATTGAATATTGCCTCTACCAGAATATGTGTCATTAAAGCTATTACCATTTTCTCTCCGACATTTTGTCTGTTTGATATTTAAAACGTAACCGCCGGTATTATCAGAAAAATTCATATCAGTATCATGATTCCTGTATTGAAGGTAGGCCACATCACTTGTTGTATATATCTCATCTCTTATGACTCGGTAGTCTGCATCAGGATTCAAGCTACTTTGATTTGATTCAATTTTTGAATAACCAAAATTACTACCTCTGCTTTTTTTATTTGTCGGGTTTTCGTTTGAATCGTATCTGTAAAGCAAGCCGGTTGCAGTATCTGCAGAAAACCAAAAATATTTCTTGTTTTGCCAGTCTCCCATGACATATTGCCAATTATTTCGGCAATCTTGGTTAAGATTAGTATTTAACGCATTAACGTCTGCTCTCCAGGGGGAAGTATATTTACCATCATTTCTATACGGTTCAGGAGGAATACCCATCACATTTTTATAACACCCGCACCAATCACATACTGTGCGGTAACCTTCCCAGCAAAGCACACCCCAAGTATCCCAACCTTTACACTCTTCTCTGCAATTACATTCATAACACTTTGAATCCCAGTAGCAAGTAGAGACATAAGTTGATCCACTACTCCATATTGAATAGCGCCCACAAATTGGATTATAAGCTTTCTTTCCTTCAGTACAGTCAGCCTCTTCCATCCTTTTCATAAAATTATTATATACAGTACTATTCCCTACTGTTGACTTCTTATCTGGATGGATTGCTACGACTATATGATCGTTTTTAAATACCTGAGCTATGTTCCTCCATTCGTCTGTTTTAGCATCAAAAATTAAATTTATTGGCGGCGATGTTTTATTTTCAACTCGTGGGATTTCAATTAATTTCCCATCTTTATCTAAATGAGAATTTTGCTGCAGATTATATGCCGGAATATAAGCTTTACATAAACTAACTTCACCTTTTACAATTAAATCTACCTTTTGCCCACTTTTTAGACGTAAGTTTGTGTTTAACCATTTACCATATGTGTTTGGATCTAGCTCTATGCCTTCAGAGGATGCAGAGCTAAGAGCGGTATAATTTGCATTGGCTTTTAAAGTAATGGAGTTCATAATACTAGATGAACTTGAAACTGACATGTCCTTATCCAAATTATATCTATATAAACAACCATCAGTTATATCCATAGCACCAATGATCGCCACTATCCAGAGTACTAGCATTATGACAATAGCAATTAGCGTTAAGGCACCAAGGAGTACTAACTTTTCACTTTTCATTAGCTTACCCCTCCCGATGTTGGTGTATCGCCACTTGGACCGCTGCCCATTCCACTATCACCCCCTTTATCACCTTTTATATCTTCACTCAGTTTCGTTGAAATTTCATCACCAGCATCGCTTCCATCTTTTTTAGTACCGTCTAAAGAAATTTTGTCTCCAGAAGAGCCTCTATTTGAGGTAGTGTCTTCTTTTGCTTTCTGTTTAGCTTCTTTAGCATCCTCCATTGCGCCCTTCATGTCACCAGTTTTAGCTTTTATAGCCGCTTTTGCTGCTGAAATACCTGCTTGAGCAAGCCCTATTGCTTTATCAATTATCGCAGTTGGCGATACCGTAACACTCGCAACGCTTGGCCCGCCTGTTAATTCAGCCGCAAACTCATTAACAGATTTTATGAAGAAATAAAATATAAATACATAGATCATCACGTATATTAAACTTAGTGAAATATTCAGATAGTCATTAATTTTAGGGATCTCAAAGAGAATAACTATTTTCTTTTCCCAACCTTGTCCTAAATAATACTTCATCAATTTGTATCCAAGACTTTCCTTACATTTTTCTATATCAACAGTTGGCTCTCTTAATTCAAATGTACTAAAATTAATTTCTCCTACTGTGTAATCATATCTTTGAAACTCACAAGTACCGTAAATCGCTGAATCATATACTGTAAGTAATATGGCAATAAATCCCCCTATTACAGCCGGCTGCAGGGCGCATGAAATAACAATTTTCAGCCAGGAATCAAAATAGGCTTTTGTCCTTTCAAACAATGCCATAGTAATAAAAATTGGCGATATATATGCCATAACATAAAGTGTTATCGTACAAACTAAATATGCCGTCATAAAATACATGAGCACTGAAACAAAAAATACGACAAATAATAATCCCATTAAAACAATAATTATTTGGCCAGACATAAACATACCGAACATTACTGGGAAAAATGTCAAGGTCCCAGCTGCAAATAACGCCTCAATCCCTTCCTCACCAACATCGCCTAAATTAGCCGGAGTTCCTACCGTGGCACCATCAGCTACAGTGCCTGAAACTGACTTTAACATGGTCCCCATGTTATATAACAACTGCATTCCCAAATAATATCCAATCCGGCAGTCTATAGCATCCCAAATTTTATAAAACTCATACCCTGATTCATATTTAGACGCATCGAAATCACACAAACCTTGTGACCCGCCAGCCATAAATACCATTTCAGTAAAATCATTAGTCAATTGCACTAATACTGGCAAAGCATAGTTGGTCATGCCATTCTGGCTAACTTCTTTCCCAGATACAAAAGATTTTTGCCCAAGCCCCACGGCAAAGTATGTTACTAGTAAAAATTTAATGATAAACATAGCTACTTTATCGATATGAGCATATTCACCATTCATTGCAATCTTAAATCCATAGAAGATTACGTATAGCATCAGCGCTGCTCTGACTGCCATTTTCATTGCATCTTGAAAAGCTGGAAAAGGTTTTAATGATGAATATACAAGGTCATCTTCAAATCTTGGACATTCATCGCCAACATAAAATACTTTATTTAATGTATCTCTAAGGCAGTGAATAGTTAGTCCTGAAAAGCTTAGTAGTGATTGACTTTTCGCCCTGCCATCATAGCATGATTGGCCTAGGCTCTTACAAACTTCTGATTCACCGGGCTGTACTAATTCTTTTCCTTCACCATTTCTACACATTAATGGTAATTTTCCTCTTGAAGTTGGCATTACTAAGCATACTTCATTTTCAATTGCCTTAACTTCTAGTATTATATCCTTTAAGATAGGATTTGTACCAATATCAGGATTAGAATTCAGCGATTTTAAAGTAGCTCTATCCCCTATCTTCATAGTTTTTGCAGTACAAAAATCTGGCGATCCGGATGCATTTCTAATACAGAATTTAAATTCTGACCCGCCTTTTTTACATGCGTTATCAACGTAGGTTTTCATGTCAATATTTTTTTGAAGATAACCATACGCAGTATTCTCAACTAAATATTGTGTGTCGTCAAAAATTGGCAGAGCTGAGCAACTTTCTCCAAAAGTACTAGCTAAGGCAAATTGAGCGCTTAAAGTAAGCACTCCCTGCATCAATACTAATAAAATAAACTTACTCAATATTTTCATAAATTTTCTATATTAACCTAATTGTCTTTTTTATCATCCTTAGATTTTTGGCCCTCAATACCAGATGAATCATGAACATCTTTTACAGTGTCTTCCGCTGTTTCTTTAACGCTATTTATTGCTTCTTTGGCAACTTCTTTAATCGTTCCTTTCACATGTTCTACTGCTTGTTTTGCTACTTGTTTTGCCGCTTGTTTTGCCGCTTGAGAGGCCGCAGTACCAGCTGTGCTACCTGCTGCGCTTCCAGCCGCACTACCTGCCGCACCGCCAGCTGCACTGCCTGCTGCACCGCCTGCTGCACCGCCAGCCGCGCCTCCAGTCGCACCGCCAGCCGCACTACCCACAGCAGTGCCAGCCGCACCTCCAACTGCAGTACCCGCGCCAGGAACGACACTTCCTGCTGTAGCGCCTACCGCTCCTGCAGTAGTACCTCCAGCAGCAGCGCCCGCTGTGGTACCAGCCGCAGCTCCACCTGCACTACCAGCTGCAGCTCCGCCTGTACTACCAGCCGCAGCTCCACTTGTACTGCCTGCAGCAGCGCCAGCGCTAGCACCTGCAGCGTCGGCCCCAGCACCAGCTGCGTCAGCACCAGTAGATACAGAATCTACAGCATCCTTTCCACCTTCAGTAGATACTTTATCCTCAGCCCCTTTTCTGCCGCCTGAAACTTTATCTTTTAACTTGCCTGCTCCTTCTGCCACTTTATCTCCTGCTCCGCCAGCCATTCCGCCAGCAGCGGCCGTAGCTGCCATTCCGGCTTTGAATAGAGATTGAGGTTTAATTGACATATTCGACAAGCTAACACCTTCAGTCATATCAGCTGCAAATTCGGCCAAACTTTCGCTAAAATGATACATGAGATATAACACTAAACATGCCGTTAACATAGCGATGGCTAATTTTTTAATTTTCTCAAAAATAACCTCCACCATCCCAAAGAACATCCCTGCTGAAGGCTGAATAGCTCCTAAAAAGTCAAATCGTTTCTTTTCTTCTTTTCCAGTTGTATCTTCAATCCATGGCATTGAATCGTTAGTTAGTGCATCTTTACCTAAATCAAATGCGAATTGGAAAGGGTTGTTAAGTATAAATCCTAAACTATCTCTACAACCTTCAGCTTCCTCTTTCGTATAGCTATCTTGCCATTTTTGATCTACATAAAAATACCGAACTGCACGACCATCCGATGTAGGCGATACAAAATTAGCCAAATTAGTATCTCCAACAGCAAAACCTGCACCTGAATAAGTAAAGTCTTTCTTTTCATATTTACAAGTCCCATAAAAACCAAAATCAAAGACAGCGAGCATCGTTGTCATAAAAGTAACCGCGACCATGGGCTGAAGCATAAAAGATATCAACAATTTTACCCACGATTCAAAATAGCCCTTTGTGTAATTAAACAGATACATAGGAACAAATAATGGAGCGAGAACGCCGAGTATTACTATAGAAATCATACATACAACTGTTGCATTAACAATAAATGCGCCAACAGAAATTATTAGTAATGGATACATAATCGCTAATGATATTAGAGTCCAATTTCCTGAAATAACAGCTGGTACTAAAAGATAAATATAAGGAGGTATCGGAAAGCTCAGTACGTCTAGACGCGAGAAATCATGGCTTCTTGAAGCATTTTCTACCATCATTGTTTGAATCGCATCTAAACCCAGATAGTGGCTTATCCGACAATCTAACGAATCCCATAATTGCATATGCCTTAAGGTATCTGGATAGTAAACGTCATCAAATTTACACAATTGACTCGGGCTTGCATTAATAATCCAACTTGCAAGCTGGTTCATTCCATCTAGCAAAAATGGGAATGCCCATTGTATCATCCCGTCCATTCTATCAAGATCATTACCTGAACCTGGATTAATGTTAATTCCAACTGCAAAATACGTAACAAACAGAAATTTAACACCGAAATTTACCAATTCCACTTTCTCGGGCACATTACCAGACAGCACTATTCTAAAACCAAAAAATATAACGTATAGCGTCAGCATTGCCGTAACCGCTCTATGCATATTTTTTTGGAATTGGTATAACGCGCTGGTAACTCTTGAATTACTACCAAGCACATTTTTTACATCATCAAAACTACACACAGCCGAACTAATCATTAATTTTGCGATCATCTCTCTAACGCATTCGATTAATGGGCCAGTCATTACAATTGAAGCTCGGGAATGTTCGTGCGCTCTTTTATAGCATCCTCCCATGTTTCCGCAGGTAGTTAACGAAGTCAGCTTTTCCAAAGCCCCTCTACCTTCCGGTGTAAGGTCTAAAAAATCAGCATAAATTGAAACGGGAAAAGGCTCTTTTATATATTTGCAACCAATAGGTATCCAACCAGCGAAGCTTTGCGTTGCAACACACATTTTATCTTTTTCTTTTATTACCTTCCACGGTAATACGGGGATTATACCAATATCAAACATAGTGTCGCTGTCCCCTTCTCTCTTATCTTCATAAATATTGTGATATTCAGATTTAGGTATGTTCCAAGCATCAACTATATCATCCCATGGATCTTTTCCAGTAAAAACAGCCTTTGCTATCACGACAGCAGACTTTGCAACCGCCCCTACTCTTGCAGTGGCGAGTTTTGTATTACTACATAGCGAGAAGCTTAATTTTTGATCATAATAATCAATTCGATTACCTCTCGTACATGTCCTCGGAAAGAGCTCTTTGTCATTAATATACACTCTTAAAAAAGTATTAGCATATAAACCAGGAGAAATGACGTTAGCAATAACAAAAGTAAAGAACGGTGCTGGAATGCATGTATGAGAAAATTCTGTACGAAGCAAATTCCCAACTCCTTGAGTCTCACATGTCAAATTTGTTAACGTATCAAGTATGGTGTCTAAAGTGCTATTTTCAGCCTTAAACTCCTCCGCAGAAACATAGGATAAAAAACCAAAAGAGATAACTAGATACAAAGATACATTAATGAATTGGATTTTTAAGAATTCCAAAATTTTCAAAAGAGAAACTAAAAAATGGCATAAAAACCCTATAGACAAGATACACCGTTCTATACGCTTTTTATTTAGAGGCTCTTTATTATTATACATCAACCTAACGCCTTTACTTCTTTATAGAAAATCGGTAACCATTTTTTTGGATCGCTTCCATGCTTCTCAATAATTTGGTCAAGTAAAACCACCGTATCCGCCCTACCAGACAAGACATTAATAACATTATCCATGCCACTAAGGTTTAACTTAGCTATAACTGCATTTACCCCTTGTTTTACTAAAAAATATCTTGAACCTGGGTCGGTGGTTTTAATTAAAATATATTCCCGTTGAGAGAGCATAAAAGCTGATTTATAGATTTCTGTTGCTTTCAGGTTAGGTAAGAATATTTGTGTTGCAGTTTGCTGGATTAGGGTATCACTTATTTGGCTTTTTGTAGCGTCTTCAACACTTTGCGTAGCAAAAATAACAAAAGTATTGAGTTTTCTTAAAACTTTTAGCCAGTCCTTAATTTTAGGCGCAAATACTGGGTTATCAATCAGCGCCCAAGCTTCATCAAGCACTATCATTGTCCTAGAACCATCTAAGGAAATGTTTATTCGATGGAATATATATAATAGCACCGGAGAAAGCGACAATGGATCTTTAAGTAACTCGGCCATTTCAAAACCAAATACTCTTGATTGAGCAAGGTCAATATTATCTTTGTCGTTATCAAAAATTTTAGCATGAGACCCTTTACCATGCCACATTGCGATTCTACTAGCCAAAGTCCCTGGACCATCCATTCCCAAAAATGGCACAATATTGCTTAGCTTTCTATCCCTTCTGTCTAATCTGTAATTACCATTAATTGCTTGCGTTAAAATTTTTATATCTTCTGCATTTAAAAGTTCACCATGTGATGTAACAAGAGTTTTCATCCATTCAAGAATAAACGCTCTATTTTCACTGTTATCGTCAAGTTGAAGAGGGTTAAAACCGCAATTTGCTCCTGGATCAATCACCGTATATACACCATCTAGAGCTCGAACAAATATCTCCGCCCCTCTATCTTTATCAAAGAAAAAAGTCCTTGGCCTGAATTTTTGGGCCTGAGCGCAGAGAAAATTCATCAACACAGTCTTACCAGCACCTGTTGGGCCGATAATTAAACTATGCCCAACATCTCGAACGTGAAAGTTAAAATAAAATGGAGTACCAGAAGTAGTGTCTAAAACAGTTACTGCATCTCCCCAATGATTACCATACATTTGCCCAGGAGGATAGTTGTGCATAGAAGCAAAGCCAGCTAAATTCAGAGTATTAATTGTTGACCTTCTAATAATATAACTTAAATTGCCTGGCAATTGTCCCCAGTAGCTAGGCTCCATATTAACCCTTTCTCTGACCGGTTGCATACCGCAATTTGACAACTCAACAGCGGCCATGGATAAGCTATTTTCCAAAGCTTTCAAATCTTTATCTATACAAAGCAACGATATGTGATGCTCACCAAAACCAATATCCCCGCTCATTGCCATATCAAGTGCTTGCGAAATTTCGGCTATCTGTGATACCGCTTTGTCTTCAGCTTGAATCATCCTATTTTGTTGAAGCTGCATTTTGTTGATTGCAATAGTCCTGTTTGAGAAGCTAAAGCTTTGAGTCATTATAAGCTCGAATGGCATTTGTAGAAAACCATCAAACACACCTGCAGCAGTAGTTGGACCATATTCTCTGATACTAATTATTCCTGCAAATTTTTTGCCTTTTGGCCCTCTTGATTCGATTGCTTTTGATCCAAAAAATAGTCTATTTGTTGGTAAATACTCATCTAATGAATTTCTTGGAACCATCATTGGACTGGAATCGCCACAATTTACTATTGTTCCTAAAAATTCACTTAACTCACAAAACGCTCCATCTCTTAACTTTCTAACTCCCAGTAATTTAGTATCGTAATCACGCAAAGTGTTCAAAACACGAGTTGTCATTTCATTAAGGCTTTCATGCATCTCACGCATGTCGCTTTCCCATGCCTTTTTATTACCTTTTTGCTTCAATTTGGTGAACATATACTCAATAATAGCCGCGCCTTCCTTATCCGGTTCATATAGGATGCTAACGTATAGCTCATTAAAATAAGAATTAGACCCAGAATTTTTTCTATGCCACTCGTCTTCAAGGTATGATATAAAATCTTTTGAAGTTCGAACAGTAGGATCAATACTATACTCCGTATCCCTTTTTACTACTGGTTTTTTGCGCCTTATTGTATGAAAATATAATGTTACATTGCCAGACGCCATATTCTTCAAAAGAGAATTCCTTATAGCTTTCCTGATATCCAAATCATCATCATCAGCAGTTTCAAATGAGAAACCACCAACCTTGACAACTTGCAGCAAACCATTAGTTTTTGTTAGAATAGTATTTTTATCCCAATGCCCTTTGTACGGAATAAAATCAGAAACTAGCTTCTCTTTTTTCGAATACCGCTCCTTTGCAGCAGCTGTCTTAAATAGCTTAAACATTTAAAAACCTATGCACTATATGAATTTGCTCCCCAATATGATTTATTAGGGCACTGATTACATTTACCTGCATAATTTAAATATAATTCCATAAACCTAGGCTCTTTAAAGCATAAAAGATACCCAATTAAGTGCACTACAGCTGCAACGAAAATAATGTAAACGCTTGATTCTTGAATAAAAATGGTTACAGATACCATAAGATTTAACATAGCATATTGAATACTAACTCCAAAAATCATTGATGGTCTTGTTAAACCTACGAATAGCGGGTCGGAAGAGAGTTGGCCTGACATATATGGATCCTCCAAGTTAACTGATTTATAAACTTCCTGTTTAGCAGTTTAATTGAAGTTGGCCTATTAAATCAAACCTATAATATTAATATCTAAAAGATTTCTTAAACTTGAGGATATTGCAGCACCATATATAGCAAATTATGGCATTGCCCAATAACTATAGATATGGAGACATTATCCTCCAGCTAAACGTAGTCATCCCGGGCTTGATCCGGGATCTTTAGAGAATTTAAAGAAAAATGTAGTTTGTTGTTTTTAAGGATCCTGAAGATCACGGATCAAGCGGCCTTGTTGCGTGGCTTGGATTATAATAAAATTTTCCACTTTATAGTCATGCTGAATTTATTTCAGTATCTTAAACAAAGTGCACACTGAATTTATTCCTTGAGATGCTGAAAACTAGTTCAGCATGACTAGTGAGGTTTTAGGAGTGTATCCGAGCCATGCAACAAAGCAACTTGTTCGGGATCCTGAAAACAAGTTCAGGATTACCCGCAGAACATTATTAGAAGCCCATGCCCGGCATTCCGCCCATACCCATACCACCTGGCATTCCGCCACCTGAAGCTGAAGCTTCATCTTTAGCAGATGGATCTTCTGTTATCATAGCTTCGGTTGTGATAATTAGCGCAGCTACCGAAGCAGCATCTTGCAGAGCTGTTCTTACAACTTTAGTTGGGTCGATTACGCCGGCTTTAAACATATCCACATATTCCATAGTTTGAGCATTGAAACCCATAGAATGTGATTTGCTTTCTTCTAGCTTCCCGACAACTATTGCACCATCAACACCTGCATTTTCTGCAATCTGGCGAAGTGGAGCTTGCAGAGCTCTTTTCACGATATTAATACCTGATTGTTGGTCTTCATTCTCTCCTTTTAAACCTTCAAGCGCTTTCGCTGCATAGAATAAAGTAGTTCCACCACCAGATACAACACCCTCTTCAACTGCTGCTCTTGTAGCATGTAGTGCGTCATCAACGCGGTCTTTTCTTTCTTTAACTTCAACCTCAGTTGCACCACCGACTTTTAATACAGCAACGCCGCCAACAAGTTTCGCTAATCTTTCTTGTAGCTTCTCTTTATCATAGTCAGATGTAGATTCTTTTATTTGCTGACGCATTTGTGCGCATCTTGATTCTATATCAGCTTTACTACCGGCTCCATCAACAATAACTGTATCTTCTTTGGTAATTTTAACTTTTCTAGCGTTTCCAAGCATAGATAAATTTACATTTTCTAGTTTCATGCCCAGATCATCGCTAATAAGCTGACTTCCAGTTAATATAGCAATATCTTCAAGCATTGCTTTTCTTCTATCCCCAAAGCCAGGAGCTTTTACAGCAGCAACTTTTAAACCGCCTCTTAATTTATTAACAACAAGAGTAGCTAAAGCTTCACCTTCAACGTCTTCTGCAATAATTAATAATGGTCTAGAAGACTGAACTACAGCCTCAAGCACAGGTAGCATTGGCTGCAAGCTTGAAAGCTTTTTTTCAAAAATTAAGATATATGGATTATCAAGTTCAGCAGTCATTTTTTCAGAATTGGTTACAAAATAAGGAGATAGATACCCTCTATCGAACATCATTCCCTCTACTACATCAACTTCAAAACCGAAGTTTTTTGCTTCCTCTACAGTAATAACCCCTTCTTTACCAACTTTTTCCATTGCAAGGGCAATTTGTTCACCAATTTGCCTGTCACCATTTGCAGAAATGGTACCAACTTGAGCTATTTCCTCTTGCGTGCTAATTGGCTTACTAACTTTTTTTATTGCTTTTAAGACATTTTCTACCGCAAAATCAATTCCACGCTTAAGATCCATAGGGTTACAACCAGCTGTAACTGATTTATTACCTTCTTTTACAATAGCTTGAGTTAAAATTGTAGCCGTTGTGGTTCCGTCACCAGCAACATCCGCTGTTTTACTAGCAACTGACTTTACTAATTGAGCACCTAAGTTTTGATTTGCGTCCTTGAGCTCAATAGCTTTAGCAACTGTAACACCATCTTTCGTTACTCTTGGAGGCCCGAATGACTGTTCAAT
>JANQTT010000051.1 GCA_030731565.1 Rickettsiaceae bacterium
CGGTATTTTCTATAGCTTCAGGTAAGTCTTTAAATAAACTTATCATTTCGTCAGGAGACTTAAAATAACATTGGTTGCTTACTCTTCTCCTATCTTGCACCTCTCGCACAACACCATCTGAAATACAAAGCAACACATCATGCGCATCATGCATCGAAATATCGCCAAATAGCACTTGATTTGTGGCAATTAACGGTATCCCTAGCTCCCTAGCTATACCCAAATAATCAGCTTCGATCTGCTTTTCACTGGCTTTGCCGTGCCGCATTATTTCAAAATAAAATCTATCGCCAAAAAGCTTTTGTAATTTCTTAGCAGCGTTTATCGCTGAATCTTTTGAAGATTCAATTAATAACTTACCAACCACACCTTCCGTATATGCAGATAGCGCCACAATACCTTTACTATATTTTTGCAAATCATCAAAATTTATATGATTACAAATCTTTCGGTCGTTTTGCGTAAATGTTAGGCTGACTAATTTTAGCAAATTTTGATAACCAACTTCATCTTTGGCTATTAATAAAATTTCTGCAAAATCGTTGCCCCCATTATTACTAAACAGAATATTTAGGATCGAGGCATGTATAGGCTGTACAGATGCCTTTGCAGCGGCCGTAGAAAATTCAAGCGAGGCAAATAGATTGCCTCGATCCGATAAACAAACAGCATCCATTTCATTTTTTTTTGCAAGATCTATAAGATGATCTATTTTTATCGTACTCTCAAGCATTGAATACGAGCTCTGCACACGAAAATGAACGAATTTATTTACCACACTTTCTCCCTACTGAATAATATTTGAAGCCACAATCTTGCGCATATTTGCTGTCTATAATATTGCGTAAATCTATAATAACTGGCTGATTAACTATATTCTTAGCTTTTACTAGATCAAGCTCTGCAAATTCTGGCCATTCTGTAATAATAATAATTGCATCTGAATTTTCAATTGCTTCATGCATACTGCTTGCACAATTCAAATGATCAAAATAACGGCTTGCATTTTTCATCCCTTCAGGATCATACGCGACTATATCTGCGTTTTGTTTGCGCAACTGATTTATTAATCCAATTGCCGGGCTGCTACGTAAGTCATCAGTACCAGCTTTATAGGTAAGACCTAACACCGCTAATCGCTTGTTTGCTGGGCTTCCACCAATTGCTTTTATAATTTTATTAAGCATTTTTTGCGATCTGTTATTATTCGCACTAATTACGGCGTCTAAAATCAAAAATTCTGAATCGATTTTCTTTGATAGCTGCTGAAGCGCCAGTATATCCTTTGGAAAACATGATCCTCCAAAACCAGGACCTGCTTTCAAAAATGTATTACCAATTCTTTTATCCAAACCAATGCCATAAGCCAATTTAGATATATCTGCACCAATTATTTCGCATATATCTGCCATTTCATTAATAAAAGCGATCTTATTTGCTAAAAATGTATTAGATGCATACTTAATTAACTCTGAGGTATTCAGATCGGTTTCAACTAAATTTATCCCTTTGCTAGTTAATGGTTCATACACCATACGCATTACGGCAAAAGCTTCTTCATTATTCGCACCTATAACTATACGATCAGGTTCTAAAAAATCTTTTATAGCCTCGCCTTCCCTTAAAAACTCTGGATTTGAAACAACAGGATTATTCAAACCTTTACTTTGCAAAAAATCTGATACCCTCAAACATGTTCCAGGAGGAACTGTAGATTTCATTACTATAACGCATTTAGCAGGTATATATGGAGCAGCACTTTGGAGACAAGCAAAAACCCCGCTAAGATCCGCATCACCATCATCCTTTGGGGGCGTCCCAACGGTAATAAATAAGCAATCTGAACCTTCAATTGTTTCATCAAATCCGCAAATAAACTTTAAACGATCACTATTACCATATTTGCTAATATATTCATCTAAACCTGGTTCAAAAATTGGGCTATTACCAAGGCGGAGTTTGTCGATTTTTGCTTCATCAATATCTATACATACTACATCGTGTCCCATATGGCTCATCATTACGCCCGATACTAGACCAACATATCCAGTACCTATAAAAGAAATTTTCATAAAACCTAACTATAATTTTAAATGGCTATAGCTTAACGCAAAAAGCCAAAAAGTAAAATTAAAACTATTGCTTTTAT
The DNA here is from genome assembly GCA_030731565.1 of Rickettsiaceae bacterium. Lineage (GTDB taxonomy): Bacteria > Pseudomonadota > Alphaproteobacteria > Rickettsiales > Rickettsiaceae > Megaera_A. Next base: position 2,150 of record JANQTT010000051.1, read on the forward strand.
TGACCATTAGCTATAAAAATCTATATTATACCAAGTCCCAGCTTAAATAGTACAAGATACAAAAAGCGAAGCCTATATACGGGTAGGTGAGCGAAGAGAGAGCATAGTAGTATTTGAATTGTAACTGGTATTATTATTTATTCCGTAATAATCATAAGATATAGCTCCTAAATGAATTTTCTCATAAAATTGTTATCTATTAAATTGCTAATATTAGCAATTACTATAGGAGTTATAAACGCTGCTAATCATGGTGCTCTAAATAAACAAATCAAACTCGGCCTGCAATATTATTTTTCAATTAACGGAATAAAAGCCAAATTTTACGATTTAAAATTCAGGAACGGAACCATTACTGCATCAAAGCTAAATATTCAAGCCGGAACTGGTATTACTCAATTGAGCAATGTTGAGCTAAATACATCTATATCCTCAAATTTCATTTTTTCAATAAAATTACAACCAACGAATCTCAAAATATTAGACGAAAATTCTGAACAAATAATGGTAGCTTTAATTAACGGTTCACTTACATCAGGTATTAGCGGTTATAAAAATATAGATCTAAACTTATCTGAAATAAATATTATAGAATCAATTAAAGATATAAATAAAAAACCTATAGGACACGGCTCTGCTTACTTTACATATTCTAAACAGCAAAACCAGAGTTTATTGGAAGGAAATATACAATTTGGTGAGGCAATCAAACTTAAAATTTCTCCTTCTGAAAAACAGCAAGGTAATATATATTTGCATGCAGAAAATATCCCTCTACTATTTTACAGAATTGCCGATAAAATACTGCCGAGCAATTATTTAGCAGAACTCTTTAAATCATCAATTCAAGCTGGATATATAAAAAATGCTGATATTAATTTTAACCCTAATGCAACCATTCTATCAAAAGAAAATCTTAATGGTAGCGCAAAAATACTGGAATTAGCTTTTAAATATGATGAAATTTTTCCTACTCTGACCTCAATTGATACTGATGTTATATTAGAAGGAGCTAAAACACGATTTATCATAAACAAGGCATATAGTTCGGATATTCTATTGTCAAATGGAACTATTGATATGGATTGGAAGGGTCTAGATAAGACTATTCTCTATCTCAATATTCTTGGCGCTGGCCCTGCAAAAGACTTGACTCATTTTATTTCTCTAGAAGAACAACTTTCAATGAATAAAGCTAGTATTGACTTACAAAAAATAAAAGGCACAATCAACACTAATGCTTACATCGAGATACCACTAAAACCTGGAACAAAAAACTTATATGATATTAGAGCAGAAGTTCCGAATGCCTCGCTTAACATCTTTAAAGACTACGTTAAATTGAGAAAGGCAAAAATCTCCGGAACTTTTAATGGAAAAGAGCTAAAGGTTCATGGAGTAGGCAAATTGAACAATTTTAATTCTGACTTAAATTTTATATACAATATAGAAAATCAATCTGAATTTAACCATAAACTGAATATCAGGACTCATTTTAAAACTAAATTAAGCAAAACTGAGAATGAACAAAAAATTACCTTCATTAGCCTACTTGGAGGTGATGCTATTGTAGATATCGAATACTTAAATAAGAATTCTAAAGGCTATATTAAAGTTGATTCAGATATATCTAATCTAGGATTATATTTCGATAAGCTTGGGGTAAGGAAGAAAAAAAATATTCCTGCAAGGATCAAAATAGATGGACTTTTTGAAGAACCAACTAAAGGATTTATAAACTTCCATGCCTATAATGATAAAGATCTTAGCATTAAAGGAGATGTAGATATTAAAGGCAGCGAAGCTAAAGTTAACTTAAACGAAGTGAAGAATAAAGAAACCGATATATCCGGAAAAGTTCATTTATATAATGATGAAATAATAGCTGACCTAAAGGGAAAAACCATAGATCTTTCGGACGCTGATATGCTACAATTCCTTGAAAAAGAAAGGGACGGAGGAAGCACAAAACTAAGGATGAATATCGATCGAGTAAAACTTAAAGATAATATTTGGCTTGATGATTGTCATTGGCCAGTTATAATGACCCACCCCTTGGCCAGTTATTCTGGCCCACTTA
>JANQTT010000052.1 GCA_030731565.1 Rickettsiaceae bacterium
ATGCGCAGTTAAGAAATGACGTCTATACTTAATCAAAAATAATAGCATCATGTTAAATACTTTACTTTTTATACACTTAATTATTGCTCTACTACTTGTTGTAGTTATTTTACTACAGAAAACTAGCACAGATGGCTTGAGCGGTATTGGTGGAGGCGGCAATAATATGGGATTAATGAGCGGAAGATCCGCTGCAAATTTTTTAACAAGGACTACTATCGTTTTGGGAGTTATATTTTTTGCCAATGCCTTAATGCTAGCTAATTTATCATCAAAATCTCATAAGAGCATTTCTAGCAAGATTGAAAAGTCAGAACCATCACCTGTTGAAAATTCAACTGATGATATTTCTTTACCAATTGCCAAGTAATTCTTAGAGTATGCTTCTTGCATAACAGATGAATGAGGAATTTTACGAAGAATGCAAATGAATAATATTGTTAAAGTAGCCGATATATCGATCTCAAATGATTTACCTTTTGCTCTAGTCGCAGGACCTTGCCAAATTGAAACTCTAGATCACGCTCTATTTGTTGCCGAAAGTATAAAAAAAATTACAAATAAACTTGGAATTTCTTTTATTTACAAATCATCTTTTGACAAAGCTAATCGTACTTCTGCGAAAGCACAAAGGGGCACTGGTATTGATGAAGGACTTAACATTTTAGCAAAAGTAAAATCTGAAATTGGCTGTCCAATTTTAACCGATGTACACAATGAAGGGCAGTGCAAACCCGCTGCAGACGTAGTTGACGTGCTTCAAATACCAGCTTTCTTATGCAGACAAACTGACTTGCTGAAAGCCGCAGCAGATACGGGCAAAGTTGTAAAAGTAAAGAAAGGACAGTTCTTAGCTCCTTGGGATATGAAAAATGTTTACGATAAGCTGGTGAGTTTTAATGCTAAGGGTATTATCTTAACGGAGAGAGGGACCTCTTTTGGTTATAATACACTTGTTTCAGATATGAGAGGTCTTGCAATAATGGCAGAGACTGGGGCTCCGGTGTTCTTTGATGCAACTCATTCGGTACAACAACCAGGTGGAATAGGTACCGCCAGCGGTGGTCAAAGACAATATGTAGAATTACTTGCCAGGTGTGCTATTGCCGCCGGAGTAGCGGGTGTTTTTTTAGAAGTTCACCAGGATCCTGATAAGGCCCCAAGTGATGGACCATGTATGTTGAAACTGGATTCCCTTGAAACAACTCTTTCTACTCTCAAGAAATTTGACGAATTACGCAAGAGTATGTAATTATATTGTTTTTTATCAAAAAAACTACCCAGATACTAGTAAATATATCTAATATTTATCGCTAGAAGAATTGGCCCCTATCTTCGAGTGACTCAAACAGCTCGTAAGAATCTAAAGAGAGTATATGGCGATGATATAGATATCGAAAGCACTATAAATGATCTTTGGGATAACTATGGCAGGTACATTGGCGAGTTTCCTTTTATTAATGGTTTAGATTCGGCAGAACTTGATAAAAGAGTCAAAGTTATAGGGCTTGAAAAAGTTGAGGCTTTTCAAAAAACGAATCAACCTTTTATGTTATTTTTAGGACATCAGGCTAATTGGGACTTTGTTATTCGAAAAATAAATGATATTTATCCAAAATTTGGTATCGCTTACAGAGCAGCGAATAACCCATATGTAGATAAAAAAATTCTTCAAGAGCGTGCCAATGATACGTCAATCACTATGATTGCCAAAGGGACCTCTGGCGCAAAATCTATTATTCGGGCTATAAAATCTGGAGCGTCTATAGCGATGTTAGTTGATCAAAAAATGAATAATGGAATTGAAGTACCATTTTTTGGATTTCCAGCAATGACGGCTGTAGCTCTTGCACGGCTAAGTCTGCAATATAAATACCCAATTGTTCCACTACAAATAGTTCGCATTGGCAAGAGTAGCAATTTTGAACTAATACTTCACGACCCACTAGAGCCATCGATAACTAAAGACATTGAAAAAGATTGTTATAATATCATGCTCGAGGTAAATAAGACTCTTGAACAATGGATTAGAGAAAAACCAGAACAGTGGTTTTGGTTTCATAATAGATGGAAAAATTAGGCACCATAAAGTTAATGGATTATATAGGTATAAAAGCCTATTGTTTTACAATATTATACAACAATTACTGCAATTACTCTCCTGATCGGCTACTACAGCTTGATGTGTATTATCGTTGTACCCATCAGCATAAGAAGGTACATGAACATCTCCAATAACTGATACGTCTAATACAGGTTGTTTATCACTGATGCTTACTTGCATAATAGGGAATCTTAGTATCTGGCTATCGCTTTCCTTAACTATTGCAACTGATGGAGTGTGGTTATCAGAGCCTAGAAGCTTATCACTAAGGTTGCTTCCACTAACTGGTTCCGACTCCGCTAACTTAGCCCCCCTGTTTAATTGTTTTATAAAAAACAATATTGGCCTTGACATAAATTCATGTCCTGGCGAAGGCTCATCACTATCGCTGCTTCGTTCCTCAAACGAGAATATTACTCTTGACATACTTGGGACTTTTCAGTTATTACATCTCCAGATAAAATGTGTTCATCAAAGACTACAGGTGTTACTTTTCCTAGGCTTTTGTTTTTTAGAAATTTTGGATATAATTTAACCTCCTAAAAAATTAAAACTATATTTATATCTTTAAGTTAACATTTATTTTTTACCAAGTAAATTAATTAACTTGACGATGCCAAAAATTAGAATACGAACTTAGCGTTAATTTTTGTTGAGTTCTGGGTCGTATAGTACTACAATCCGCAGCTGGCTAATTTTTTTAGTTACTGACTATCTAAGTCAGAAAAATAATAACAAAGCACCAAATATAAATGGAGAGCATAAATGCCTGAGGTATTTTTTAACGGCCCAGCTGGTCGAATAGAAGGAAAATTTGCGGAGTCTCCAAACCCAAGGGCTCCGATAGCTCTCGTATTGCATCCCCATCCAAAATTTGGTGGCACTATGAACAACAAAGTTGTTTATAATGTATATAAAACATTATTTGAACATGATTTTACAGTTCTTAGAATAAATTTCAGAGGCGTTGGAAGATCTTTAGGTGAGTATGACGATGGTATAGGAGAAATGACCGACGCGGCAACTGCGCTCGACTGGTTACAAATAAATTATCCTATGAGTAAGCTTAACTTAATTGCCGGCTTTTCTTTTGGGGCATGGATTGCAATGCAGCTTATTATGCGCAGACCAGAAATAACTAATTTTCTTGCAATTTCACCACCTGTAAATAAATATGACTTTTCGTTTCTTTCTCCGTGCCCTATTCCAGGCCTAATTCTTCAAGGAGACAAAGACAGTGTTGTTTCAGAAGAGTCTGTTGGTGAGCTTGCTAGCCGCCTTTCAAAACAAAAAAATATTGATGTTAATTACAGAGTAATACCGGGGGCAGATCATTTTTTTCGCGATAAGATAGAATTGCTAAATGAGGAAATAGGAGATTATCTAAAACTCACATTCTCACATCAATTAACAAAACCAACCGTAAAAAATGCTTCAACTAATGAGTCAGTCCAATCGCCACCAAAAAAAGTTTTTTTGGATTAAAGCTAGCATGAGTGTGAGTTTGGCATAAAAAACGATTGTAGTTCCATTCAATTAAGCACGGTAGTTATTGATAGTAGCCTTTATGTACAGTGGCCAGACGGGATGGTTGCTAACCATGACCTGGTTAATTCAACATAATTTTACCAAAAGTAGTCACTTACCATACCAAACTCAGGTTACTTACATTAACTATATATCACATTGATCTCTATAGCTTCAGTTTTAAGCCCTTGATCCTTGCTACTAAGCTCCGAAACAAATCTTATTTCTCCGCTTGAAGTGACATTTTTTAAATCTGCAATCAAAGTATCAGATAGACTTTTTTTACCCATTATCTCAATATAGTTTATTGGGGCTTTAATAGATAAGTTATCTTTTGCCTTCACTTTTCTTACCATCTCAAGGACATCAATTAATTGTTCTGAAGACTTATCAACTCCACTAAAAACTAACTCTAATACCGGCCAACCGTGCCGTCTATGAATAGAGTCGTCAGTGGTATATAATAATTGGTAAAGTTCTTCTGTAATATGTGGCAAGAATGGGGCAAACAATTGGAGAATTATTTTCAAGCCATGATAAAGCGTTAATCTAGCACTCAAAGACCCGGCTGGATCTTTGTTTTCTTCATCGTAAGCTCTAGTTTTTGTAATCTCTAGATAGTTGTCACAGAATAAAAACCAGAAAAACTGCTCTGTCTGATCCATAGCTCCAGCATATTCATATTTTTCAAACTCTTTGGTTGTGATTGTGACAAGAGTTGATAGCCTAGTTATAAAATATTTATCAAAATCGTAACATATTTTATCTTTTAATTGCGGCAGTTCTACATTTTTATATTCACTTGGAATTTTATCAAAATGTTGAGAAACAAACTTTGCTGCATTCCATAATTTATTTACCAAACGCTTACCATTATTCATAATATCAAGAGAATAAGCTGTATCAGCTCCAAGTTTTGAGCTAGCAGACCAATATCTTATAACATCGGCACCAAATTGTTCAAGCAAAGTGTCTGGCACCAAAACATTCCCTTTAGATTTAGACATTTTGCTTCGATCTTCAGCCAAACACCAACCACTAATCATTATATTTTTCCACGGCAACGTGTTTTCATGCAGATGACTTTTAAGCAAGGTATAATATGCCCATGTTCTTAAAATTTCATGGGCTTGAGGGCGTAAATCTGCAGGGAATAATGCTTTATGACGCTCCTGGTTAACCATAAAACCTTCCGCTATACCATGTGAACTTAACTGAGGAGAAACAGAGCTAGTTGACCATGTATCCATCACATCTTTATCAGCTTCTACCTCCTCTCTTGCATAACCATTTGGTAAATCATGCGCAGGATCTACTGGTAATTGTTCGGGCGTTGCTAAAAGTATTTTTCCTTCCTCTCCACTCCTTTTGGAATACCACACAGGAAACGGCACACCGAAATATCTTTGCCTTGAGATACACCAATCAAGAGATACTCCTTGAATCCAGCTATCAAGCTTAATTTTCATTGAATGTGGATACCAATTTAATTCATTTGACCTTTTTACCAACTCGTCTTTATGATTAATCGCCTTAATAAACCATTGAGGACTAGTTAGTATTTCCAAAGGAGCACCAGATCTCTCTGCACATTTAACCGTTTGAATCCTTTCTGTTTGGTTAAGAAGCAAACCTTCATTTTTTAAAAGCTCAATAATTTTTTCTCTTGCCTGTACGATCTTCATACCAACAATTTCCATAGCAAATTTCTCAGCTTTTTCTTTGTCGGTACAGCTATCATCGAACTCTATGCCAGATATAGTCCCCCACTTACTAAAAATTAATTTAGTTGGTAACTTATGTTTTCTCCACCATAAAATATCAGTTTGATCACCAAAAGTGCAACACATTACAAGACCAGTACCTTTTTCTTGATCGACTATATCATCAGCTATTAGAGGCACTTTAACACTAAATAGTGGGGATATTGCAAATGTTCCCGCTAGTTTATTATATCTCGTGTCATCAGGGTGAAACAACACAGCCACACATGCCGGAAGCAATTCTGGTCTAGTTGTAGCAACAATTATTGGGGCGCCACCTTCAGTTATAAATTTAATATCATTCATGAAGGTTGTTTTTTCATGATCTTCTATATCAGCCTGAGCTAGAGCCGTCTGATCAACTGGGTCCCACAGCATTGGTTGCGAATCACGATATATCTGGTTCTTATGTATTAAATCAAGAAAAGACATTTGTGATATTTTGCAAGAAACTGGGCTAATAGTCCTATACTCAATATTCCAATCCACCGATAATGCGATTCGATTAAATAAGTCATGAAATTTTGCCTCTTCAACTTCCACCACATCTTGACAAATGGCAATAAATTCTTCCCGATTCATGCTACTTGCTCTAACTTTCCGCTTCGCTTCGACTAGTCTCTCTGTTGGTAATCCATTATCATCAAAGCCCATGGGATAAAATATATTCATTCCCTTCATGCGCTGATAGCGAACTATAAAATCAGTATGAGTATAGCTATAGACATGCCCTATATGCAATTGTCCTGAAACAGTTGGGGGCGGCGTATCTACAACATACGTTTTATCACGCCTTTCATTTTTATCCCACAGATATACACCATGCTTTTGCCAATACTCTTGCCATTTTTTTTCACTATTATTAAAATTGTACTTGCTAGGGAATTCTACCATTGGTATTACTTGGGATAATTTTGTTATAGAAGCGAGAATAATATTACAACTAGAACCAAAATGCCAAACATATTTTTGTCCGCAATTAAGCTTGCGAGACTCAACGTTCCAGCTAGTTACTTGCTGCCCTTTTTCATAGCGTCGTTTGGTGGCGTACTGGGTAGTACCCTTTTTACGGATCTAAAAATGCTTCCATTATTTTTTGCTGGAAGCCTTAGTGCAAGGGGTGCTGGATGCATTATCAATGATGTCTTGGATAGAAATTTTGACAACAAAGTTGAAAGAACCAAAAACCGACCTCTAGCGAATGGATCAATTAGTATACAATTTGCCCTTATTCAATTGATTATATTTTTAGTCATTAGTTTTTTAATACTCCTCACACTTCCTAAAGTAGCAATTAACACTTCTTTAATCGCTGGAGTTATGACAGCCCTTTATCCCTTAATGAAGAGAATAACTTACCTACCTCAAGTTTTTCTTGGTTTAACCTATAGCACAGCTTCTTTAATTGGTTACACAAGTATTACTAATAACATTTCTTTAAATGCTATTATCCTATATTTAGCTATAGTATTTTGGACGATAGGATTTGATGTAATCTATGGCTTTATGGATATTAAAGACGATAAAAAAATTAACGTCAAATCGATGTCAATTTGGTTAGAAGAATAAGAATTATAAAATATGGATTATGACATTTTATACTATATTTATAGTACTATTTTTTCTTTCATATTACCTAACTAACATTGATTTATCTACACTGTTCTATCTAGGAATATTTTTGAGTCTAATTTTACTTTCATGGCAGGTAAAAACTTTAGATATTTATGATCCCAAAAATTGTCAAACACGTTTCAGATCTAATATCTATGTTGGAGTCGCACTCTTCATAGGAGTACTTCACACAAAGATGTATTTTTAGGTTTATTACTTGAAAAACTATAAAAACAGCTTATATTATTATATGTAGATAATGAATTTACTTACGAGGTAACTATTATGATTGATTATACTAAATCGTTTGCTGCAAAAGAGACTAAAGGCTTTGATGAAGGGCTTAGGTCTTATATGCTTAAAATATACAACTATATGTCTCTTGCTTTGCTACTTACAGGACTTTTTGCTTTTGGCACTCTAAATTTTCCACCATTAATGAATCTGATGTATAATATCGGACCAAATGGTGAGTTTATGGGCACATCTATGCTTGGGATGATCATTACCTTCGCTCCTCTTGGTATTGCTATTTTCTTCTTTATGGGGATGGCAAGTATGTCTGTTAATAAAGCCCAAACTTTATTTTGGGTTTATGCAGCCGTAATGGGAATGTCACTTTCTTCATTAGGACTAGTATATACTGGACAGTCTCTTGCACGTACATTCTTTATTTGTTCGGCAGTATTTGGTTCAATGAGCCTTTACGGATATACTACTAAAAGAGACTTAACATCGATAGGATCATTCTTAATTATGGGTTTAATCGGCTTAATTGTAGTATCTATAGTTAATATTTTCCTACAAAGCCCAGCTATTAGTTTTGCGACTTCTTTCATTGGGGTAGCAATTTTTATGGGACTAACAGCTTGGGATACACAAAAACTAAAATCGATGTACTACCAATCTGGTGGTGGCGAGATGGGCGAAAAAACTGCTATTATGGGAGCTTTCACATTGTATCTCGACTTTATCAACCTATTCTTATATATGCTAAGATTCTTTGGCGATAGAAAATAGCCTTGCTATAGTGTCTGCTAATAGCAATAAATAATAAATAAAAAGGGTCAATGCTTGCATTGGCTCTTTTTTTATGCCCACAGCCTGATATTATAAAATCAAATAAATTAAAAGTAGAAAATGAGCAATCATAGAGCCGCGGTAATCATAATTGGCAACGAAATACTTTCAGGTAGAACTCTTGATATAAATACGCAGGAAATAGCACTAAGGCTTGGCGAGGTTGGAGTTTCACTTGTTGAAACAAGAACCATTGCGGATGATCGTACAATGATCATAGATACGGTCCGAGAGCTGAGCAGCAAATATGATTATATCTTTACAACAGGCGGGATTGGTCCCACCCATGATGATATAACTGCCGAAGCAATTGCTGCTGCTTTTAATGTGGGCTATACCAGAAGCGATGAAATATATAATATTCTAAAAAATCACTATGACAAAATAGGAGAGAAATTAAACTCTGCTCGAGAAAAAATGGCTTATATACCAGAATCATCCAAGCTTCTACACAACGATGCTACAATGGTGCCAGGATTTGTTACTAATAACGTATTTGTTATGGCTGGTATTCCTAATATTATGAAATCGATGCTTAAATCAGCTATTCCCATGCTAAAAAAAGGCGCCATTATTCAGTCAAAAACTCTAGAAGTCATGTTAGGTGAAAGTAAGATCGCAATTAGCTTCGAAGAACTACAAAACAAATATAAAGAAGTGGAGATGGGAAGCTACCCGTTTACAAGGAATGGTAATCATGGCACTGCCTTGGTACTGAGGTCTGCAAATTATGAGTCCCTAGATAATGCTTTTGCAGAGCTAGAAATTGTTATCAATGGTCTTAAATAACTTGGCCACCCAGCCAAAAATAACCGTAGCGCGTACTAAGAAAACTATCTAGATTACGCGCAATACGGCCAATAATCTACCTTATTATAAAAATTAGTGGGATAAAAAAATTAAAGGGAGGAAAATATTTCGAGAGCTCTCTTCCTGGAAACAGCTAAATCAACTATGGGCTCTGGGTAATTTATTCCTAACTGAATTCCAGCATCAATCAACGTTTGTTTTGGAGCTTCCCAAGGATTAAATAAATATTTATGTGGTAATAATTTTAATTCTGGCACATATTGCCTAGTATACTCACCGGTAGCATCAAATTTCTTTCCTTGCATTACAGGGTTAAAGATCCTAAAATAAGGTGCAGCATCTGCCCCGCATCCCGCAACCCATTGCCAACTACAACTATTATTAGCTAAATCTGCATCAAATAGACAATTCCAAAACCATTGCTCCCCATGATTCCAGTGAATTAGTAAGTTTTTTACTAAAAACGAACCAACAATCATTCTCACTCTATTATGCATATAACCGGTTTGCCAAAGTTCCCGCATGCCAGCATCAACAATTGGTATACCAGTTGCACCTTTTTGCCAACAACTCAGCAAGTCTTTATTATCACTCCAAGGAAATCGATCAAATTTCGGGTTTAAGTTGTCAGTAGGTATATTAGGAAAATGATATAGTAGGTAATATGAAAATTCACGCCAGCCTATTTCCTGCAAAAAACATTCTATATTCTCTTCTTTATTAAGTAATTGTAGGGAGTAGCAAATTTGCCTCGGAGAAATTTCACCAAAATGCAAGTGCGGCGAAAGACAAGAAACGTTTTTCTTATATGGAAAGTTTCTGCCTTCTTTATAGTTTTTTATATCACTTTCTAGAAAGCTTTGTAATTTTTTATATGCAGCAACTTCTCCAACCTCCCAACCTTTTATAACCATACTCCCCCATTTATCAGAAGGAAGTAAACCAAGAGATTCGATATCTATACTATCTATATTTTCTTCGGTATAATGATCGTTATTCGGTCTTAGTATTGGTGTGCTAATAAAATAATCTAATAAATAAGCTTTTTTATAAAAAGCAGTAAATACTTTATAAGGAGTTTTATCACCCTTAAGAAGCTCCCATGGTTCAATCATTAGCGATCCATTAAAACTTTTTACGTCTATATTTTGTTTTTGCAAAACATCTTTTATTACTTTATCCCTTTTAATTTGCCAAGGTTCATAACACCTATTCCAATAGACTGATTTTATTTCATATTTCTGCGTCAGACCTAGAATAATCTCTGTGGCATTGCCCGAAAATACTCTTAGCCTACAACCCAAAGACTCATTGAGTTTATTCAAAGAGTAATGTAACCAGACTCTACTTGCTTCCCCCATGATATGATGACCAGGATTATAATCATCCAATATATAAATTGGCAAAACATCACCATTTTTTACGGCTGCAGATAATGAAGGATTGTCACTTAATCTTAAATCTTGACGAAACCAATGAATTGTTAATGACATATATTCATAACCATATCTGTCAGTTGTAATAAAATAGACCTAATATAAAAAACTAGGACGAGAATTATTGATCACCGTGAGCTAGCATATCCATTTCGATATCCACATTACTACGACATAGGAGTGGCTGTTGGCACCGAGCAAGGGCTTGTTGTACCGGTGCTGCGAAATGCAAATAGACTGAATTTTTCCGAAATAGAAAAAGGAATTGTATCTTTAGCTGTAAAAGCCAGAGATGGTAAGCTTTCAATGTCTGATCTTACAGGCGGGACATTTTCAATTACCAATGGTGGTGTGTATGGCTCACTATTATCTACTCCAATTATCAATCCCCCTCAAACAGGAATTATTGGCCTGCACAACACACAAGAGAGACCTGTGGCTATAAATGGTAAGGTAGAAATCCGCCCGATGATGTATATTGCTCTTTCTTATGATCATAGGGTAATCGATGGTAAAGACGCAGTTACTTTCTTGGTCAAAGTAAAGCAAGCTATCGAGGATCCGGAGCGTCTATTGCTTGACCTTTAATGAAAATTCAAATTATCTCGGTAGGAAAACTATCAGGTGAGCTTGCTTTCATAGCTGATAAGTATAAAAAAATGATCAGTTGGCAAATCAAGGATACGGAACTCCCGCATTCAAAAAAATCTTCATCCACCGAAATCAAAGAAGATGAAGCTCGGCAAATCAAAGGTAAAATTACCGATGGATCATACATAATAGTCTTGGATCTCAGTGGTAAGCAAATCAGCAGCGAGGGGTTTAGCGCTCTGTTTGCTAAACAAATGATGCTTGGTAAATCAATAGATTTCATTATTGGCGGCGCGTTTGGCCTTGATGAATCTATAGTTAAAACAGCCCATACAAAGCTATGCTTATCTGAAATGACCTTCCCCCACCAACTTGTTAAAGTGATGCTACTGGAACAAATATACCGCGCTCAAACTATTTTGGATAATCATCCTTATCATAAGTAATTTTTTAGTAGTTTGTTATATAAATTTATTATTACTAAATAGTATTTTGACTTATAAAAAGTTAGCGTTATATTGATAATATTATTAAAATAACATACGTTTATGAAAAGACAAAAACCTACTATTAACGAAGAAAAAGGATTTATACCCTCTAAAAAATCCAAAAAAGAAATATCTTCTTCCTACACATACATAATAAATGGTGCTAATACTGATGCTCTTAGGCCATCAATAGAAGAGGATTACCTTTTCAATCCCAGTTACCTTGAAAAAGTTACCACTTTAGAAGTTATTGGAGATCCAATAAAAGGATTTGATCATACAAAACTAGAATCTAGTTTTGAAAGAGTACCTACCCAATCAAGTATCAATATCATTTTTTCTATGCACGGAGAAGTAATATCCGGCAAATATATGCTAACAACTAGAGGAGCAGGTGAAATAACGTATCAGAAGGGCTTAGGTACTATAAGTGCGGCGGAAGATACTGAAGCTGGTGAAGTTATTACTGAACTGGTAAAGGCAACAAATTATACTCCTTTGAACCTATTCATCTTTAGCTGTTATGGCTAAGCTATTTTATTAAGCTATTTTATTTCTAGGATCTGATGGGTTATTTGATATTTTAAAATGTGTTTTTATATCTAGTTTGTGTGAGAATTTAGTTTTGTCAGTTAGATTAAATACAAAGTCTAAGTCGCTATTAAAATTATTAATTTTTCCAGTTCCATGGAGTAATACTTCATCGCCATTGAAAATACCTTTTATAGTAGCAGTAGTTAGTTGTACATAATTTTTAAATATTGATAAAGATACTTTAGTTATATTAGCAGATATATTGTAGATATTCTTTGTTCCAGGCTTTAGGGGAATAGCTATATCAATATCAAGGTCAGCTTGGCCAATTATTTTACGAAGGTCGATATTGGCTTTGTTCATCTCTTGATGCTGCTGATGTGTGATAAAATCAGTTAAGCTAGTAGCAGGACCGCTAGCTTTAGCGGTAATTCTTAACTCTGTTTCAGCAAGCCCTTTCCAATTCATCAATATTAAGCCTTGAGATAATAGTATGTCTGACGAATAGGCACTGTTTATTTTGAAAGTAATATCAGAGTCAAGGACATCAATATCAATATCCATATTTTTTAACAAAGGAAGATCTGGATCATAGCTAAAATCAAGGTTTTGAATCTTGGCTTTGCCTATTAAGCTATCTTTAGTTAGTATTTTCCTGTTAATATCCAGTAGAAAATTCATTTCTCTTACATGACCATTTTTTACAAATTTTTGAAAAAATTCTACTAATCCATTATCAGGAGCTATCCTTTCAAAAATAGTGTAAGAAGCAAGTGGTATGTTTTTTCCAGTAATTTTAATTTTTCCGCTATCTTGATCGTTACTAGCTTGCAGGAGGCTAGAATTATCAAAATTTAAGTCAAAAGCAACGTCATCGGCTTGTGCTGACTTGTGATGAGTGTAAGTTAAATGTCCATTATTGTATGGTTTATTATGAATATCATTCAGATCAGGAATAACAATTTCGCTAAACCTTAGCTGGTTAGAGTAATTATTTTTAAAAATGCTTCTAGTGAATTTTCCAAAATATTTAGCATCAAGAATTAGTTCATCCTTATTGTTTGTGATACAAACTTTACCAGGATCTATAGTAAAATCAAAAGAACCTGCTGAGTATCCAATATGTATGTTCAAGTCTGAAATCAGTAATTTTCCGGCTTTTGATAGAATTATTACTCCTTTGGAACTAAGATTGCTATCTTGAAAACGTAATTCCACTAATTCAACATTTAAAAAATATTCTAAGATAGTTTTAATGGGTTGATTCAACTTTCCCATGTTCGCCGCTAGGAAAAGACCGTAGAATCCGGCGCAGACCAGAATAATAAGTGCTAATATTTTGGACAAGATTTTCATGGAATAGTCGTTTCTTATGCTATAGCTGTAGATTATAGGAGTTTTTACTAATATTAGCTATAATGATTTGCTAACCCTCTGTTTTAGGTTTTATTTTATCTTGTGATTAACAGATAAAATTAATATATAATGACGATAAACAATCAAATGTATGACATGCAAGTAATCAAAGTACTGGTGCCAATAGTCGGTATTTTTCCTCTAGATTACAGCACTGAAACTGCTTACCAGGTGGGCGACCTAGTTGTAGTGCCATTTCGTAATAAAGAAATTACCGCAATCGTATGGGAAGTTAACTGTCCTAAGTCCACAAGAGTGCTTAAATCAGTTATTAGCAAATGTCTTTTTGCGCCCAGATTGTCGGTGTCAACTTTGTTAATGATAAAAAGAGCAAGTGGTTATTACCTTACTGAGCTGGGAACAGTTGCTAAGTTGGTATTACCGGTTGATGTTAACGAATTGCCGATGAAAATTAAGGAGCAGGTCATTAATTTTGATCACTCTTTGCCGTCTATGTCCCCCGAGCAAGCAGAAGTGTTGGCTCAGATTGAAAATAGTAAAATTCCTGTATTGGTAAAGGGGGTGACTGGTTCTGGTAAAACAGAAATATATTTTCACGCCATAATGAATTACTTAAAGTCTGGCAAGCAAGTGCTAATAATGCTTCCGGAGATTTCTTTGAGCAAACAAATTATTTCTAGGTTTACCCATAGATTCGGCTTTGAACCCGTTATTTGGAATTCCCGAGTGTCTAAGGCCCAGAAAAAAAGAATACTTAGGGGGGTTATAATTGGCACAGTAAAAGTAGTGATTGGTGCGAGAAGCGCCCTGTTTTTGCCATATAAAGATCTGGGAATTATTGTTGTTGATGAAGAACATGATAGTTCGTATAAGCAATCTGAAGGCATATTATACAATGCAAGAGATATGGCGGTGCTTAGAGGATCCATAGAAGCTTCTCAAACTTTGCTGGTGTCTGCAACGCCATCAATCGAGTCATTATATAACTCCCAGATTAATAAATATAAATTAATAGAGCTTAGTAATAGATACAATGAGGCAATTCTTCCAGAAATACAAATTGTGGATATGAGACAAGAATCGCTGCCCAAAAATACTTGGCTCTCAGCTCCGGTTATAAATGAAATAAAATCAACTATAGGAAAAAAGCAGCAGGCGCTCATTTTTTTGAATAGAAAAGGTTATGCTCCTTTGATGTTGTGCAAGACTTGTGGCTATAGAGCAAATTGTAAATCTTGTTCAGCTTCAATGGTTTTTCATAAAGAAACAAATCGTCTTGAATGTCACCATTGTGGAAGCGTTGCTTCTATTCCCTCGTGCTGTCCAGATTGTACTCAAAGTGAAAGCTTAGTGTTGTGTGGTCCAGGAATTGAGAGGATAGGTGAAGAAATCATTAGATTATTTCCTAGCTCTAAAACCGTAGTAGTTAGCAAGGATCAATCTTCATTTGATGGGCAGATGCAAGAATTGCTAAAAGCAATGGAAGAGGGGGAGATAGATATTTTAATTGGTACACAAGTTATTACTAAAGGCTATCATTTTCCAAAATTAACTCTTGTGGTAGTTGTTGATGCAGATGTAGGATTTGTTGGAGGCGACCTTAGAGCATCCGAGCGCACATTTCAATTATTAAACCAAGTAGGCGGGAGAGCTGGCAGAGAAAATATAAAGGGAAAAGTGATGCTACAGACCTATGTTCCTGAGCACAAAGTAATCGATGCCTTCGTCAATAATAAAGAAAGCAATTTTTTTGAAGAAGAGCTGGAGTCGAGAAAAAATGCCCTTATGCCACCATTTGCCAAGATAGCTGCTATTACTATTACCGGCAATAATCCGACTAAAACAAAAGAAATGGCAAGGAAATTTTTATCATTTGCTCCCAGAAGTTCTGCTAGAATATTAGGACCAGCAGAGGCTGCGATTTATAAATTATCAGGCAAATATAGGTATAAAATACTAGTAATAGCTCTAAAAGATTTTAATTTGCAAAAATATTTAAAATTATGGAAAGATACTGCGAGTATACCATCCAGTTTTCAGATCAAAATTGATATTGATCCACAAAGTTTATTGTAGTTTTAGTTAAAAATGAAATGAATTATTCTAGGTTCAGTAGTGATATGAGAACACTTGTTTACTTAAAATTTGCAGCATAACTCTTTTTAGGAATTTTTGGCTCTTTTGGAGTGATGATTTCATATGTTAAAGCTTTTTTATTTGCAAAAGTAATAGCTTGTTGCAGAGTTGAGAACAGAATTTTTAGTTCATTAGACATATCAGTTGATGAAGTTCTGCCCATAGTAGTTTCCTTAAATTTGCAGTGCGGCTGTTTGACAAACTCCAGTAACCATTTATTATCAGCATGTGCTGATTGCATTGCTGATTTGGCGGGTTTAAGAATTCTGACTTGCATATGAAAAATAAATAATGTTTAATTAATTAAAAATGATTTTATCCCATGACACAATCTAAAGCTATTGAAAAAATGAGTTTTGAAGCTGCGCTTGCTGAACTTGAAGAAATTGTAAGAAAAATTGATACAGGTGAGGAAGATCTTGCCAGCGCCGTCGAGAATTTTGAACGTGGAGTGCTGCTCAAAAAGCACTGTGAATCTATGCTAAAAAACGCTAAGTTAAAAATCGAAAAGATAACGAACGTAACTGATAAAGAAGTGCAAACTGTTGAGGTTGATCTTTAGTGGTCCTTAATAGCTTTTTAAAAATGAAATTGATTGCTATAATTTCTTTAGCAATAATCACTATCACTATAGCCAATATTATTGGTAGTTATTTAGTTTTACCTGGGCAATTACTAGAGAAAAAAATAGTTATTATTAAAGCTGGTCTGTCCACTCATGAAATTAGCTTAATTCTGGAGCAAGAAGGCATAATAAAGCATCAAATGCTATTTGAGTTTATTAGTAAATTATACGGGGCCTTTAAACCGCTCAAGAGTGGTGAGTATGAGTTTACAAAAGCTATTTCGCCATATCAAGTACTTACAAGGCTTGCCAGTGGTAAATCGGTAGTTCACCGATTTACCATTGCTGAAGGGCAGACAGTTAACGAAATTATTACAAAAATAAATGCTGAAACTAGGCTTTTTGGACAAATTAATCTCAATATTCCAGAAGGTTACTTAATGCCATCAACTTATTTTTATACGTACGGTGATTTACGTGAAAAAATTATTGATGAAATGCGCAATGGTATGTCAAAGGCTCTGGATGTTGTGATGCTGAAACTTAAAGAAGACTCGCCTTTGAAGACTAGGAGAGATGTACTTATTTTTGCTTCGATAGTAGAAAGAGAAGCTGGTAATGACAAAGAGCGCCCAGTAATAGCTGGAGTCTTTATCAATCGATTGAAGAGAGGAATGAAACTTCAAGCTGATCCAACAGTGATCTATGCTATAACTGAAGGAAAATATAAGTTGAATCGGGCCTTAACGCGCACAGATCTGCAAATTGATTCAAAGTATAATACATACAAAGCAGAGGGGCTCCCACCGGGGCCAATTGCTTGCCCTGGCGTGGCCTCCCTCGAAGCTTCAGTGTTGCCCGCAAAGACCAATGCCTTATATTTTGTTGTTGATGGTACTGGGG